>CAZEQQ010000322.1:0-3683 GCA_964514425.1 uncultured archaeon | reverse complement strand
CACCTGCTACTATCACTACTCCTTCTCCTAGATAGTTTACACCTGTTTTTAGGTGTAGATACTTTGATACTTCTACAAAAGTTGTTTCAAATCCCAGTTCTGTTAAGATTTTAGACAGTTGTTCTGCACCATTCTTGTTTGTTCTTTTAGATATTCCTATGTAATAGGTATTTTCTATTTTTAGGATATCTCCTCCATCAACTGTTCCTGGTTTTTCAATATATGATACATTTGTAAATATTGATTCTAATGTTTTCGCAACCGAATAGATCTCTCCTTCTCGTGCTTTTGTTCCTGGTCTTGTAATTATTGCACTTTCTTTGTTTACGATTGCTGTGTCTTCAATAAAACAAGAATCTGGATACTCTTCTTCTGGTGGCAATATCAAGACCTCTACTCCACAGTCTTTCAATGCTTGGCAGTATACTCTATGTTGCTCTAAAGCTTGTTCATAATTTGGCAATCCTAGCTTTGCTGTTGTTATTCCCTTTACCATTGATCTACTCGGTTCTCGTACTATTGCATTGCTGAACATAACCTCACAAATTTGTTTTCGATTTAAAATTTTTGTTGGTAGAACTTCTCTCCTCTTTCTTTTTCCCTTTTTCCCTTTGTTTGTTTTTTCTTCATCACCTTATTAGAAGGGTGGTTTGAAGGTGTTTTTGTTCAATATGTTGTGTTCTGATAAGGACATCTTTACAAGAAGGATATATGTTTTAAGAAGGAACCAACTACTAATTAGGTAATATTAGTATATATAATCTTAAAAAACAATTATTCACTATATTAACCCTCAAAGTATGAGAGCGAAGCATTTTGTTCTAATACCATAATTCTCGATAATTTTAAGACGAATTTATTATCTCAATTGTTTTTTTATATACTTTAGGACTAAGAAAGAATCCATTGTCAATCATTTTGTCTAATTTCTCTACAACTTGTTCTTTTGATAGTATATTCCTTTTTAGAAGTAATAGAAGAATGTATATCGACCCGTGTACTTCAACCCCTAGTATCGAACCATATTTTCTTGCAATGCTATCGTCGAGTATAGCGATAGCATCTAATTCTTTTGCTAATAGCAAAACTTCTAACTCTCCTGTATGTAATTCATTTGAGAACTTGCTTATTCCCTTTGCTATAGTTCTAATTGCTATGATTTCTTTTTGAATTAGTGTTTCAACTATATTAGCATCCTCTTTGTTTTCTTCTTTTCCTTTAATCACTACTTCATCAAACACTTCTTTAGGAATAACTAACTCTTCTTCTAAGATTTCAAAAACCCAACTTAAACTTACTCTAGTTAAATATATCAAAGGAGTAGAATTGAGTACTAATATCATTGCATAGCAGCCTCAAAATCTTCTTGAATATTCTCTTCAGATACGTGCAAAGGAACTCCTTTCTCACCTAATATCTCGATCATATGACGTAAAGTTATACCTGCTATTTCAGCTGCTTTGGCTAATGTAACTTTCTTGTTTATAAATTGAGTAATAGCATAATCAATTAATTTCTCTTTCATTCCTATACATACTAGTGATTGTAACATGGCTTCTTTTTCAATATGTAACTCTGATGCAAGCATGTCGAGTTTTTTTTCTAACTCTTTAGATAGTTTAATTGATATATCTGACACATATAATTATCTGTTAATCATAAATAAAAAGTTTACATTCATTGATAACTCAATTACCCTTGATTTGTGTTTTATTAGTAAAAATTCTAAGTTTGTAGACGGGAAAATGACCTGTCAAACAAAACTAAAGAATAGGTCTTGAGCACAACTAATTTATAGAGCTAGCTACTAATTATAGTTAATACGTTGAAAGATGTATAGTTGCAGTTATAGTATAGGTGAAAGAATGAACCAAAAAAACACAAGAAATACAGCAAGTATACTCTTAGAGGATTATGGTAGTGGGAGAATATCTTTGAAAAAACTTATCACCTTTTCAGGATTAACTATTTCCAAGGTATTCGATTTAATAGCTGAACATGACATCGAACTACCATTTACAGATGAAATTGATGATTATACAAAAGTAATTGCTGATAAATTAATAGCAAATTGGAAAGAAAATAAGCAAAATAACTGATAAAGAAAGAATAATAGTTACTTCTATACTTCTTCTTTCTTTAATCTTAAAAATTCAATTTTGAAAATTCCTTCTTTAACGTATAAAAGCAATGAGTTTATATAATTTGACACGCATTATTTCCTAAGTACGACACATCTTGTGATACCCAATGATATCTAATGAAGAAAAAGATAGGATAAGAAAAATATTGCCTGAACTAATAAGATCAGACCCTACTATAAGAGGAGAGCTTATTGGTCTACTTGAAGGTGTACTTGCAACTAAAGAAGATTTCAAAGAGTTTATTAAATCACAAGATAAGCGTTTTGAAGCTATGGCTTCCAAAGATGACCTTCAGCAGTTAATCAAGACCATGGATAAGCGTTTTGAAGCCATGGTTAAAGAGATAAAAGAGATAAGAATTGGATTGGGTTCATTAGGTAATCGTTCTGGTCAAGGAATGGAAAAAGTTATTGTTGAGTTAGCCAAAGAAATAATTTCGCATGACTTGGGTCTTGATATAAAGAAAATACGTCAGCTTATCATTATTGATGTTGATGGTGCTTTATACCATAAAGGGGCAGAAGTTGAATACGATTTATTTATGGACAATAATACACCATTATTATTTGAAATTAAGTTTAATCCTGAAAAAGAAGATTTATACACTTTTAAAGCCAAAGCTAAGTTCTTTGAAAAAGTGAAAAAACAACAACCTAAATTGTATCTAATAGCTATATGTCTCCCTGAAGAAGTGAGAATAGAGGCAGCAAGATTAGGAATAGATATAATTGGACAAACATCTGAAAAACCTGAAGTAGTAATGGGCAAAACTGAACAAGTATAAAAAAGATGAAAGAACCAAAAACATTAATGATTCAAAGATTTTTCAACCTGCTAATCATAATCAAAACAAATATTTAGTTATGAGAAATATCCAATTATGCACTATCACTATCGTCTTCATGGGAAAAAACCCTATTCTCTTGTTTTACTTCATGGCGGACCAGGTGCATGGGGAGAAATGCATTCTCTTGCACTGGAGTTAAAAGACAATTTTGGCATAATCGAGCCATTTCAACTCCAAACTTCTTTAAATGGTCAGCTAGAAGAGCTCTATTCTATTATTACTGAGAATGTTTCTTCTCCTGTTATTCTAGTTGGTTTTTCTTGGGGTGCTTGGCTTGCTTATTTATTTGCAGCGAGATACTCTAATGAGAATATTGTTTCTAAGTTAATACTGATCGGTAGTGGACCCTATACACACGAATATTATCTTGAGTTAGTCAAAAATAGAAGAGAACGAATGAATGATTCTCAACAAGAACTATCAACAAAACTCTTCAGTGAACTTCGCGACCCCACTATTGAGAACAAAGAAACTATTCTTCTTGATGTAGGAAGATTATATCATCAGATTGATCAATACGATCCTGAACCTTTTAAATTCGAGGAATTTCTTGAACTTCCTTTTTCTAGTAAAGGAATTTATCGAACGAAGTATTTTAATGAATGCTTGAATGAGGTAATGGCAATGCGCAAATCTGGAGAATTATTAGACTTTGCTTCAAAAATAACTATTCCTGTTGTTGCTATTCATGG
>CAZEQQ010000321.1:0-3694 GCA_964514425.1 uncultured archaeon | reverse complement strand
CAGGGATAGATTATACTTCCCGATATCTAAATTACTATATGATGAATGTAAAGTCTACCCCTATAACTAACCCGATTTATCAATTTGACATAAGTTATAAAACTCAAACTGCGTTTATGGTCGCTTATAACCCTGTAATAGCCAAATTAGAAGTGAATAGCTTTAAAACGACAACTGTTGGAGAATACCAAGCCAGAAACTTTGGTTTTCGTGCCATTGAAAGCTGGTCGAGTTTATTAGAAATAAAGGATTGGATCTTAACTGTCCAAACTGCTGATTTAGATAATGATGGAAAGGGTGAGATAATAGTTGGAGATTTTGGTAACAATATCTACATCTTTGAACATATGACAAACAATACCTATAAACGAGCATATAGATCACCAAACGTCTACCAATTATACCCAACGAATGAAACACCTTATTCATGGGATCAATTTGGAGGCTTTGAAGGAACATTTAACCAAACAATCTGGAACCACGTTACCTATCTTGTTGTGAATGCAGATATAGATAATGATGGTTATCTGGAAATGATAGCAGTGGCGGGTTCAGTTATCTATGTTTTTGAACACACAGGAATTGATGACACCTATGAATTGATATACAGATATGACATTTTGAGAAGTACATATGGAGAAGAACTCTACAAGCGTGGATTTACTTCCATAACAGGCTTAACTTGGGGAACAGATTTAGACTTGAATGGATATAGTGAAATTGTTATTGCCTGTGAAAAACATGTCTTCGTTTTTGAACCATTCACAGAAGAATTTTACGAACTCTTTGGATTGATTAACGAAGAAGAAGGACACTATAATCTTCCTGGAAACAGTAATGTTTTCTCGAATATAACCATCTCTGGTTTAAGAATTGCTGATGTTAACAATAATGGTATTGAAGATTTGATAATTTATGGAAGTTTAGAAAGACAAGGGTGGTATGAGTACGGATTTGTAGGAATTATCGAAAGCTCTGTGTATGGATTCCAGATGATGTGGCAAGCTCCAGCAGATACTATGAAAGACAACAAAATCTTTACTATTGAGATTGCTGATCAAGATTACGATGGTTTCAAAGAATTACTTATAGGTGGTGATAAAGGAATTACCATCTATGAGTATTTTGAAAATGCGGGTTCAGATGATTTTAGATTGATAGATATAATTACAGGTCATATTAACTATCCAATCATGGAACCATCTTACTTCTTTGGACCTACCAGCCCCACTCCTGACCTCTTTTACCGTTCTCATGATATAGTTCAAATGAATAATAACCACTATTTAGCCGCAAGAAATCAATATAATGGCTCTAACTGGGTGATTGTTGTAAATTCAAGTATTGATGGCTTAACATGGTCAGATGGTTACCAAATACCTATCGGTCCAGGTTTAGCAACGACAGACTATAATAATTACCTTCCCTCTCTTCTCGTCGTGAGAGATAGAATTTATCTTTCCTATGTCCAGAAACTAATGGACATAATGACTGGTTTAGGTAGCATGGAAGCTTGGGCCTTATTGACTGTATATTCTACTGATAATGGTTTAACATGGTCTGCGCCTGTTCAAGTAGCAGCAGAAGGTGTGCTCAAAAGCATATCAAGTGGAAATCCTTTCAGATCTCCTGTATTATTTGCTAATAAATCAATACACGCCTACTATTACGATTTCTCATATGGATATGTTGTACAGAACGGTACTCATAATCATGCTACATATGGTTATTTCGACACTAATACAGATACTGGTTATACTTGTGGATTTCTTAATGGCACGGAAGGATTAGTATTAAATGGATTAGACATTGCAGCTCATCCTGTAGAAGAAAGATATGGGGTAGCACTTAGTGCATACAGTCTCGTAGAAAACAAAAATGATTTTGATATTTGGTTCTTTGAGTTGAATTCTTCGTATCTTTTAATTAATGAGACAAGAAAATTATTGGATTCACCATCAGTAGAAAGAACTCCCAAACAATCCACAATATTCTGCAGTTATAACTTTTGACTCAGCAGGATATAAACGTCCTATGACTACAACGTATGGAATGGTCTCATCCAACTATCGCGATTGGTCTGAACCTGATATACTCTCTGTGTATCCTGACTATATTCTACCAAACGATGCCGATGGATATCTTTATCATACTTTAGAGGGTTATTATCATGCTTTTCATTTGGTGAACTCCTTAGGTTTTAGAGGACCAAAAATTGCACCAACAAGCGATGGAAGGTTTACTGTTTTGTCTACATTAGATATTTCCACGAAATATTATAGTGATGGATGGCATGATGATGATCTTAATGATTTACTGTTTCAGCTTTATTCTTTACCCTATGTAGACTTTTATCCTATAAATAAAGCAACAGCAATAGCCTTTGGAGATAGTGATAGAGATGGATTAAAAGAACTATTAGTAGCAGACGGAGATAAAGTGCATCTGTTTGAAATAATGGCAACGAGCGAAACAGTCCACTCTTATGCCGGAAAATGGACAAGTGAACCCTATATTAATGATGTTTCAGATGTAAGTATGTATGACACGAATGGAAATGGTTTCCCTGAATTAATTTTCTCCGTTAGAGGAGATGACGTTTACGTCTTTGAATCTAGTGATTTAACGCTTCCAGTAGTAGACGTAAAAACAGCTTTAGCTTCTTACTATAATAGTGGTCATACAGAATCATTAATTGATACACAACTGTCCATAGATCTCGATAATGATGGCATCTTAGATCTGGTCGTTCCTTATGATGATGGTTATATTGTAGCGTTTCTTGGGCATAACGCTTCAACGTTATGGTATAACAGTCAAACATCAGAAGTAGCATTTTTAGCTGAAGGACATTGGAACAACTCTTTAGCTTTATTTGTTCTTTTTGTAAATGGGACAAGTACATGGTTAAACAAACTTACTGGAGAAATATTGACACCACTCATCACTTTAGAAGGACTTGGATCTAATTCAGGCTTAGCTACATTAGTATATAACGCATCAGGAACAGATGACATAGCAGTTCTAAAAAGTACTAAAGCATATTTATATGATGGCCAAACTGGAAAGAATATCTATGATTATGACTTATACCTTCCACCTTCTTACACTAACTTTGGTAATTTGGATATTAAAACTGCTGAAACTGTTCATGGGACTTTAATTCTTGTATTTAATAAATACGCAAGTGGGATGATGGCTCAAAGTAGAATTGAAGCTTTAGACACAGATTTCAATTCAATATGGAACAAAACCGTATTAATATATATGACTAGTCTAGCTATAGGAGATATCAATGCGGACGGATATGATGAAATAGTCTCACTAGGTGCTAGAGTATATACTCGCGATAGTTCTAACGGAGAGTTAATTTGGTCATCCTCGACAGCAGGGCTTGATGTTTATTCAACAAAAGAAGCTCAATTTTATGACATAAATAAAGATGGTAAAAATGATGTGATTATTCGAGATTATAATGATGGAATAGTCGTTTGTAACAGTACAACAGGAACCATATTGTGGAGAAAACTAGATTCCTATTTTGCCCCCTATAATGTCGTCGATATAACCATAAGCGCATATGAAAATCAAACAACAATCCTTTACTTTGCTATAGCAGGACCGACTTTCGGTGTAGGTGCATATGATATAAACGGAACTTTATTATGGTTTAGAGATTTTGATAACGAAATAG
>CAZEQQ010000320.1:0-3698 GCA_964514425.1 uncultured archaeon | reverse complement strand
AGCTGTTGTCTATCTTTTGCAAAGTTTTGAGTTGAACTCTGTTTCTTCTTTCTTCTCCACATGCTTTATTCCTCTACATTCCTATTATTTAATCTTAACCTATCAATAATTGGACTTGAATCCAGTGATAAATAAGGGTTATCGTAATTTTCTTGATAGAAACCCACTTCTTGCAAAAGCTGACCAATAGTTTGAGCAGGATTGAGCCACTTAACAGACCAAATACCTTCTTCTGAAACAGTGAGCTCAACATCAGCTAAATCTCCAATAAGATTGTGATCCATTTCTATTACATCTTGATATGCTCCTGTTAAGGGGATAGCAATATAACTATAGGCTATATCTTTAAGATCACCTACTGGAATACCTTTGAGAACTTTGAATCTATTACCTAACCGTGTTAAAGGAAAGCCATCGCGAGAAAAAAGTAATTTTTCAGCGTTTTGTTGTTTATACATAGAAACCTCTCCATCGCTATCACAGGTGATGTCTATCAATCTCACTATAGTGTCTGGACATTTATGCAAATTAGAAATAGGAAGTATAGGAAAGTATTGATTAACTAACACATGGTCACAAATACTATTAAAAACAGAAAAGTTACCTAAAAGTAAATAATCGGCAGCAAAGATTTCTCTTTTAATTTGCCTTAATTCTTCTTCAAATTCAATCAATTCAAATTCAGGTAAACTGACTAATTGCGCTAATTTCCTTCTTATCAACTGTTTTGTTAAACCTCGTAAAGTTTCAGTTTTTTCAATATCTTCAGCATTTTCTAAACAATTGATTTCTTCAACCTCTCCCCATAATTCTAGTAGTTCTTGTGGATTTGTTATATGCTCAATTCTTTGTAAATTCTCATCTATTATTTCTTCACTAGGAGGAGGAAATATTGGCCATATATCTTGTGTTTGAACAATGACAATGGATGAGTGAGCTGTTACAAATCTACCCGCTTCAACCATTACTGTAGGCACAAACAAGTCTGTATTCTCTAATTTTTCCTTAATTGTTTGAATAAGTATTGCTACGTAGGTTTCAATAACATCAGGTCTCAAATCGTTATCATAGTTTATGGGAAAGCCTCCACCAAAGTTGATGATAGAAGTTTTGGTAAAACCTTTCTTATGCAACTCAATATAACGATCTGTTATATAAGCAGCATAATTTTTTATTCCAACTAAATCGGAAATTTGAGAACCAGCATGAGAGTGTATGGCAACTAAAATGTCTTGACATTTCTTTTTTTCTAATATTCTTAACACTTCAAGATACTCATATATTGATAAACCAAATTTGCTATATCTCCCAGCAGAAGTTCCCCATCGACCTCCGACTTTAACATATGGTTTAATTCTAAGAGCTATCTTTGTTTTTTCTAAAGGTAAAACTTCAAGAGCAAGAAGAATTTCAGCTATTGACTCTATACTTAAAATAAGGTTATATCCTTCTTCCATTGCTTGTTTTGCAATACTAAGATATTGAGAATCTTTAACACCATTACAGAATATTGTTCGATGCTTTTCGTCTTTCAATGACTTTAATAATAAAATAAGTTCAGTTTTTGTACCTGCTTCAAGAAGATAAGTGGATTTAGCTGCTTTTATTGCTTCTATAACACTTTTCATAGAATTAACTTTGATGGGATAAACTGCGTTGAAGAACCCTTGATAATTAGATAACCTTATTTCTTCCTCAAATATTGAGTATAATTTATCAATTTGGAATTTTATCATTTGAGGTATTCTCAAAGTATAAGATGGAGCTCGAGTATAACCTTGTTCTTTGATGCTTTCTAAGAGCATAGAATTTATTTCTTCTATTGTAATTCTATGTCCAGCTATTTTTAATTCTAACTTTCCTTTTTCATTAATATCCAAGAAAGATAAATCGTTTTTTGCAACACCATAAACAAGCCTAGAATCATCTAAAGTCCAATCCACTTTTATCACCATTAAACTAAAATCATTTGCTGTTTAACTCATTCAGAGGGTCATAATACTTATTTGTTTCTATTTAAAGTAGAAAAAAAGCAGAATACATTTTAAGAATGAAAAAAATAAAAAGAGAAGAAAAGAAAAATAGAAAGAAAGCAAGAAAGTTACTTTTTATCATTAAACGACGATTTGTACCAATCTATAACATTTTGAACTCCTCTTGCTAATTCTCCAGTTTCATCTTGTCTATTAGTTAGATTCTTGTCAACATAGATGCTATCTAATGCATCTAATGGATCTTCGGAAACAGAAGACATTGATAACCTATTAACGATTTCTTTCAATCTTTCAATGGGACGAACAAGATAATTTGCAACAACTAAACCTACAATAACAGCTATAACTGCTGTCAAAGCTATGACTATTATAATTTGGTTTCGAGTTGTTATCTGTGTGCTGGTCATTCTATTCTCTAGAGGTTTCAAAGCTTCAAGTGCTTCGCTTTCAGGAACTATTATAAGACTGATATAATCGCCTAGTCCAACAGCTCTATAAGCTAAATAATACATCTCACCATTTTTCTCAAACTTGGTAACACCTGTTTCTCCACTAGTTATAGCATCAATCTGTTCATTTGTTAAAGCTGCAGTTTCGTCATCATTGGCTTCAACTTCATCAATAGTTTTGAAATCTATTTCACCAATTTCTGGAATACTATCTTTGTGAGCAACGACAAGACCTGAAGAGGTAATAAGTGAGGCATATCCTGTTTCAAGAACTTGAATATCCAATATTTCATCAACAATATCTTGAATAGTTATATCTCCACAGATTACACCAAGAAAGTCACCATTAGGTTTATTCACTACTTGTCCGATAGTAATCAAGGGAATGCCATCTATCTCGTCAAAATAGGGTTCAGTGAAAACTATCTCACCATCGCCTTCAAGCACATCTTGATACCAATCTTCATCAACAGCAACGTAAGGGCTGTCTATTCGGTCTTGTAGAGTACCTCCTACAATACTACCAGGATAATTAACAAAAAGTGTAGTGTCAGCTAAAGGAATAGCTGCATATAACCATCTAAATTCGGGCATATTCATGTGAATATACCTAAATACATGATCCAAATTAGCAACTGCTTGTATGGTTTGGTTAAGTTCAGGTGTCTGTATATGATAATTTAAGTGCGTAGAACCATCGAAATAATAACTTGCATAATTCCAAGACACATTTATTTGATAGTTGGGGTCATACACTAAATCCGAAGGGATAAGGCTGGGATCGGGATTATACTCTTCGAAGAAATAATCATAGTATGATTGACGATAATCATATCTATTGTTAGATGAAAATAACATCTCAATCTCATTTGCCATCATTTTCACCATTGCTTCTGCATTACTGAATTTTTGATGAATGATTTCAGCATTATCTTTTGATGTTAAAAGAATATTTCTTTGTATTTGAGTTTGTAAAGCATCAGAACTTTGTGTTATTGTTGTATCACTTACTCTTTCAATAAATGCTAAAGAAATAAATCCTATTGCAATCATTGTTAAGAGAGTAAAGAAGATAAAGCTTGTAATAATGCTCGATTTTATACTTCGTTTTTTAATTACATTCATTCTTTTTCACCTCGTTAAAAATCGTCGTCAAAATCGACACCTTCTACATCAACTTGAGAGAGCATCTCTCTCACTTGAACAAAAGCATTTCTTATTGCTTGGTGTGCGCTACCAGGGTCACGAATGGCGA
>CAZEQQ010000319.1:0-3758 GCA_964514425.1 uncultured archaeon | reverse complement strand
TTTCGTGCCAAACGAATTCGTGTCTTATTTCGATTGTGTGAACCTTTCTGTTTTCGGGAGACTTGGCGATGAAGTTTTTGTAATTTCTTTTCTTCTTTTCGATAAAAACGTGGGGATTCGTATTCATTTTGTGTAGAAACTAAAAATTTGGGAAAAGACATATCAAAGGCTTGGATCTTATCTTCAGAAATCGTTTTTTTAGAAATTATTTCAATTTCTTTTTCAATGAGGATCGAAATATAGTAGTTTCCGCTCTTGGTTTTCGAGACGGTAACACGTTTGATATTCTCTTCAAAAATACGATCATCTGAGTATTTGATCCATGTCTTTATCTTCGGTAATTTAATCCGTTTTTTCTCAAAATCAATTTTTGTGCTATTATTGATATTATATGTGGTGTAAGATTGTTTATTTTTACGTGATTTAAATTGTGGATAACCAATATTGTCTTTTCGTTTTCCAATACAACTATCAAAAAAGTTCTGAAAAGCAGTTAAAAGACTGCGAGTTGACGATTGAAGAGCTTTCGCATCGACTTCTTTCATAAAAGGAAATAGTTGTTTGTATTCTTTTTCCGTTTTGTATTTATGTGCATATAATTGGTCTTTATCATCTTTTAATAGTCGATAAGTTTCGGATCGTTCATTAAGCATTTCATTCCATAATCTTCGACAACATCCGAATGTCTTATCCAACATTGTTTGTTGATCTTGATTGGGATACAATCTAAATTTGTATGCTCGATTAATCTTCACGTTCTGGTCTCCCCCGTTGATTTTCAATGTATTGTTTTAAGGTATCAATAGATACATTGCCTGTTGTTGCGATAAAATAACTTGGACTCCACAACGCATCACCCCATAATTTATCACGTAAGAATTCTCGGTAGTGTTGTTGTAAGTATCGTGAACTATGCCCTTTCAATGAGTTAATGAATTTGGTAATATCGAGAGTGGGTTTAGCGGAAATTAAAAGATGAACGTGATCACTTCCACACTCAATTTCTAAAAGATTAACATCAAAATTAGTGGATAATTCATTTATTTTTTCCTTACAGTCTTCTATTATACCAACATCGTCTAAGAAGACCTTTTGTCTATACTTTACCACGAATATTAAATGATACATAAGAGAATAGACTTTGTGGGCTTCTTTTCGATATTCCATAATAGGTTCACAAAAACTATTGGTTACTTAAAAAATAACAAATCTGATATTTAAAGATATGTATGCGAAATTCATCCACCCCCTAAAGTGGGTGGCTTTCTTTCGCACTTAGGGTAAAAGTTAATATTTGAATGCTGATTACTTTCAAAAGCATATTTTAAGTCATCTTTAGAACAAGAAATATCCTGTGATTTTAAGTGTTCCACGAAGTCATCTACATCCAATTGGTGGTGATCTACTATTACATCAACATTTTGTGTTGTTCTAGGATACCCCCAAAATAGAACTGAAATCCCTCCAACTATCACGTAAGGTATGTTCTTTTCGCTACAATATTTACTGACTCAATTTATTAATTCTTCAATAGGCGTTAATGAAGTATTATTCACCGTTATCACCTTTCAATTTTTTTGACATAATGACCTCATTTGCAAATTTTATTAGTTCCATTGCTTGCTCAAAACATTCTTCATTGGAAAATAAACGTGCTCTGATACTTGTTACGATGATATCTTTAACTCGATGTTCAGGTATTTTGAGTGTCATTAGAATCACCAATTGTAATAAGTAAAAAAGTAATTCATACCTTATATATGTGTTGATTGATTTTCTATTAAGAAGGATTAGGAAAAAATACTTCTCAAAGCTGATGTTTTAGAGAAGAAACAAGAATAGAAGCATATTAATATTCATTTGAGTAATGATAACTATGACAACGGTACCAATTTCTGTTGGTCAATTACCCCTCCCTTACGGAAGGGGTCTTCTTGTGCGTTCAGATAAAATCAAGAAAGGATTTAGTCCAATACTTGGAAAAGCATAAAAAAGGGGAATTCCAAACAGGTTTAGACGTAATAAGGTCGATTAGGAGAGAAGAATAGTGTTAGTTTAATCGACATGACTAGATTCTGTTATACTTTATCAACCTACACAAGAAGAACCCTACTGTTTAAAATTCTCGTTTAATTCTCCTTTGTTTTAAATGTAGTTTCCACAATTGGTAGTATGAAGCTTAATAGTAAAGTTTTTTATCCTTTTAATTCAATATTAATTGAATACACATGTCTTCACAAGAAGTTGTTGATAGAGAGAAGCTTGACCAACTTTCATCTAAGATTTTAGATAGAACAGGGAAAAAGGTTAGTCATCGAGAATTGATTGAACTATGTCTTAACTTTACTGAACAGAAGTTAGAAGAGTTTCTGGCTAACATCTCTCAATCTAATAGGAAATGGACAACTGAAGAAGTTAAAAAATTGGAGAAGGACTATATTCTTAACTTTGGTGAAGGGTCTGAAAATTGGTCTGAGGAAGTTGATAAGGTATTATACGGAGATGAATGATTGATTCTAATTGATTCTAATATATTCATTGCTTTTATTAATGCTAAAGATAAGAACCATCAGAGAGCAAAAGAGTTAGTTTCAGATCTACTTGCAGGTCAATATGGGAGTCGTTACACCATTTCAGAAGTTTTCTCTGAAGTTTCAACTTTTTTGTATAGTAAAACCAAGCAAAAAGAAGTAGTACAAAAAGCTTGGGATTTAATCTATTCAACTAAAAACTCTTTAGGGCAAGTATTTATTGTAAATAGAGAAAATATTGAGCAAGCATGGATTGTTTTTCAAACATATGCTTCTACCCAAAAGCCTCTAAGTTTTGTAGATTGCTTGATCATCGCATTAGCACAAAGAAATCAAATCGATAAAATAGCTAGTTTTGATTCTGAATTTGATGGTATTTTAGAGAGAATACATTAGTCAATTACCCCTCACTTACGGATAGAATGCAAGAGTACAGTTAGAAAGTACTATCTTGAAAAAAAGGAAAATGAAAGCTTAATGACTTACTAGAGTACCTGTTTCTTTTAGTAGTTCGTTGAAATTGTGGAGAAAATCAGAGGTTCACTAGAAATAGAAGAAAAGGATTCTTTTCTCCAAAAAATTTACAACAGATGCTTGGAGTGGAGATAATAGTTATTACTTTTTACTTTCCTTCTTGTATTAAAGAACAGAGTTTAGTAATGGCTAGTGAAGATTCCCTCTTATAGTTAAAACAGATTGCTCCGGTATTAAAACATTTCATGAAAAACTAAATTATATTTAGGAAGAGTTCTAATTCTATGTGGAACAGTCAAACCACTGAATTGCAGAAGGATGTTTTATGGCAATGAGACAAAGAAACAGATGATAGTAGAAAAGTTTTTTATTATTGGAGTAATAAGTATAAGTGAAAAAAATGACTTCTGTTATAATAGAAAAATCAGAACTAGAGGAGTTAATTAACTACAAGTTGCGTAATATTCAGAAAGAAATTAGTAAAATACTAGAAAGATGGAATGAAACATCTGCCGATCAGTTTATACAGAAAGCACAGAATGGTTATTATGAAGAAGCAGAAAATGATGCGATAGATATCAAACAACTGATAATCGAACAGAAAAGATTGATAGAGCGTAAAAACAACTTATAGACGATGAAGATGAATGGTCGCAAGAAAACACTTGTTGCTCTAGAATATGTTCATGATGATCTTTGGGCTGTATCAACTAAACCTCATCATGTTCATAGGCGAGGAGAAAAGCAAGGGAG
>CAZEQQ010000318.1:0-3760 GCA_964514425.1 uncultured archaeon | reverse complement strand
TGAAAATAGTGTCTTGGCGAGAAAGAAATGGGCTCTTGTGGATGTAAAGGATTAATAAAATTAATCATCGAATATCAAGAATTAATTGAAAAAAGAGAAAAACTGCTCGAAACTGGAATAGATGAAAAAGAGTTAGAAGGATTAGACGAGAAGATAGAACAAATAAAAGCAGCTAAAGAAGAGGAAGAAGCAAAAACAAAAAGAAAGAAAAGATAAAAGGTATCTCCATTTGCGCTTAAAAAGAAAAAAGTTTTAGGTTCATGAATTAAAAAATTACACCTGTTTTTTCCATTTTACCGCTAAAGGATCAGGTCTAGGAATAAGTCGTTGAAAACTATATTTTGGTTTACCAAGAGCTAAACAAGCATAGAGAGTATGGTCAGGAGGAAGAGAAGTTATCTTTCGAATTTTTTTGGAGTAGAGCCAAGCATTAGTGAAGTAACCGATATAGGTTGCTCCTAAATCTAAAGAGGGAGCTCCTACCATAATATTTTGAGCGGCGATAGCACAGTCCTCAATAGGTGTGGCAGCTTTGTTGTCCGTATGTAAAAGAAGTAAAACAGGGGCACTATGAAAGATTTTGTCAATCTTTTGATGATAAAAAGCGATATGACTCTCGAGACGATAGAGATTAGCTTTAGCTTTTTTAATTTTTTCACCTTTACCCAGAATGTAAGCTAAAGCAACATAAAATGGATTCTTGAGATTTTTAATAGTGTGTTGGAAAAAAGTAATAACCGATTCATACAGAAACTTAACATCTTCTCTATTACGAACTAGAGTATAGGATACTCTTTGTGCATTATGACCTGTTGGTGCATACTTCCCTAACTGAATTAACTTCTCTATTTGTTCGTCTGTTGGCTCTGCATCAGCAAAAAAGCGAATAGATCTTCGTTGTCTTAAGATTTCTAATATTTCTTCATATGTCCATTTTTTGCCTTTAAGAGGAAAAGAATCTTCATTATTTGCCCCCATACGACGATGGGTTATAGCGCTCTTTGGACAAATAGCAACACAATGACCACAGTCATGGCAACGACTAATATTCTCATTAGTTCTTGCCTTTTTCTTCTCTTCATCTATTTCGAAAATATAACGGGGACAGATAGATACACACGCGTTACAAGCTATACAAGAATCTGCAATGTCAATAACCATGAAAAGCAATAATTCTGCTTATCTATAAATATTATTCGAGTATCCTTATGAAACTATTTCAACTAACTGTACTATTTTTGCAATAAATAATAAACAAAGGAATTTTTCAATTGCGTTAAAAACTTTCAAGGAGTATTAATGTACTTATATCAGTTCTAGAATATAAAACAATACGAATAAACTTTTATGCCAAAAATATAATCGCAAGCTATCTATGATAAAGCAAGAAGAATTACTTTTATTTTTCAGCGAAAAGGGTATAGATGAGGACTGGTCGTTTAAAGATACTAAACCATCAGAGAGGGCTAAATGGTCTCATGGATATCATCGATATCCGGCCAAATTCATCCCTCAACTTGTTGAAAAGCTTTTAGAAGAATATATTGAAAAGAATCAAACGAAGGTTAAAGTCAATGATCCTTTTTTTGGTTGTGGTACAACAATAGTTTCTGCAATAGCTAATGGATATTATGCAAGTGGAACAGATATTAATAAAATCGCATATCTAATAACAAAAGTTAAATCAACTCCAATAGAACCTCAACTTCTGAAAAATAGGGTAGAAGATTTCTTAGCAAAGATTAAGGTAATTACATCAAAACAAACTACTCTTCTTGATTATCAAAATAAAACTAATCAAACTATTATTCCTGAGCAACATAAGGAAAGGATAGATTATTGGTTTAAAAAGGATACACAACTCATTCTTGGAAAAATACTCAAAATAATTAATGAGGAGGCAGATAATTGTATCAGAGATTTCTTATTAGTTTGTTTCAGTCATTGTTTAAAAAACTGTTCAATATGGCTTATGGGAAGTACAAAACCTACTAGAGACTTAAAAAAGAAAATTCCTGATATTTATTCAACTTTTAAGAGACAGCTCAATGTAATGGTTAAAGGTAACGAGAACTTTTTTTCTTCTGTTCCTGTAGCTGTTAGAACAAATCCTGAAAAATATCTTAACATAAAAATTGGAGATGCTAGGCTCCAACCTGTTGAGAATAACAGTGTTGACATAATTATAACTTCCAGCCCTTATGTTACGAGTTATGAGTATGCTGATTTACATCAATTATCAACTATATGGTTAAATTTAACTGAAGATTTAGCAAAGTACAAAAAAGAATTTATTGGAACATCTTATAAAAAATCAGAAATGGAAATTCAAGAAGAAACAATAGCTGAAGATATTGTTAAAAAACTACAAGTAAAAGATAAGAAATTGGCAGACAATGTACAGACTTATTTTACTGACATGAAACAGGTCTTTGATGAGAGTTATAGAATTTTAAAAAAGGGCTGTAGGTGTTGCTACGTTATAGGAAATACGAAATTAAGAGGTATAGAAATACTTAATGCAGAAGTATTTGCTGAATTGTTACAATATTCTGGTTTTGAATTTGAACGTTTGATAAAAAGGGAGATTCATTCTAAACTTTTACCACAATCAAGGGATGAAAAAACAGGAAAATTTGCAAACAATCACAATGCTGATAGTATAGTTTATCCTGTAGAATACATTGTCATTGGATTAAAGAGGTAATAAAATGAATTACACACAGTTAGAGCAAATGTATACAGAATACAAACAGAGTTATGGGAAAAATGCTTACAAATATATTTCAAAACTACTAATTGAAGCTAAAGAAATTCATAAAGCTAATTGGATGAAAAATCCTACAAAAAAGGGTGATCATGAACAGAGTTGGAGAGCTTTCAAAGGAAAAAACATGCAAAGATTATTGCTTTACATGATTAGGTCCGAAGTAAATGATTTAGGTTTAACTTGCGTTGATGGAAGTAAATTAGAAAGAAAGAAAAATTTAGACCATGAATTGGATAGGGTAAAAAGAAATATTGTTGTTGATTATGAAGAATATGGATTACATCTACCTGATGTTGATATCATCATCTACAATCAGAAAGACTATGAAGTGATATGCGTAATTTCGAGTAAAGTTACTTTGAGAGAAAGAATAGCACAAACAGGATACTGGAAATTAAAACTATTGCAAAGTGAAGTTACAAAAAATGTCAAAGTTTATTTTGTAACACCAGATGAAGACAGGACATTAAGTAAAAAAATTCCTATGCTTAAAGGTAGAGCTATCGTAGAAAGCGATTTAGATGGAAGTTATGTTTTAACTGAAGAAAAAATAGAAGAAAGTGATAAAGTAAAACTCTTTGAGCACTTCATAGAAGACCTAAGGAAAACTTTAGAATCAAGAAATTAGTGTAGAAAGCAAGATTATACTTTTTTCATTATGAAAAGATATTTGAACCCTCTAAGATAAAAGTTGTATTGTATAGCTCGTTCATGCCATATTAGTGTATTAGACCTTTGATTGTGTCTAGTAATGCATATTATATCTACTGGTTTAAAGTATTTTTCCATAATTGTATACAACTTAAAACCAACAGGAGTAAAGACACCTTTCTTTGCTTGATCAGCTATTATCCAAGCTATGTATTTATTGTGCTTCAATACACGAAACATTTCTTTAGTAACAGATTCTAATTCAACAAAAAATCTAGGATTCTCACAAGAGATATGACCAATATTATCAGGATGATTATTATAAAATATATTATCTGA
>CAZEQQ010000317.1:0-3778 GCA_964514425.1 uncultured archaeon | reverse complement strand
AGGCTCAAGTCCCCCCATTGAACTTCTAAATGCATCTACTACCCAACTAAATGGTATTTGTCTGCTTACCCACAATAACCACGGAGCAAAAATTCAAAAAGTAAAAGCGACTGCAGAAAAAATAAGTAAAGAGAATTGCACTAAATTGGAAATTACTTCTGCATTCTTTATTTTGAAAACCAATGCCCCATAAAGGAATCCAAAGCCTATTGATTGTAGTATGGTAAGAAATAGTATTAGAAGACTTAGACCTATATTATTGAAACTTATGTCAGCAAAGAGTGCAAATCCTCCAACAATAATAACATTAGCAACAAGGAAAACAATGAATCCTCCTATACCCGCTGATGTTAATAACCACACTTTATTAGCTGGTGTAACCCATAAAGATTCAAGTGTACCCGTTAATTGTTCTTGTCTCACAAATCGACCTATTGTCCATGTAGATGTTGTATAAAGAAAATAGACAACTATTCCCCATACAGCTATATTAGTGAAATTTCCAATAGCACTATCTGTTCCTTGTTCTGTTGAAGAAAGGGCGATAATGAAAAAGATGATCCATAACCCTACAAATATTACTGTGAATATTTGACCAAAAAAGTCAATTGGATAACGAATCTGTATTTGTATATGTTTTTTAATTTGAGCTGCAAAAACATACAACTGATTTTTTAAAGAATTTATGTAGTTTATCATGTTAATCACCTAATATTGACTTAATCCTTCATTCTTCTTTATCCTTGTTTCAATCTTTGAAAAAATCAAATAACCTACAATACACCAAAACAAACCAAAGATAAGAACTATAATCTGTCCCCAAAAGAGAGGAAGTCCTAGTGTTTCTAATCCTAGTTCTAAACTTAAGAGTGATAACATTGGAGGTGATCCTGCAATTATTGCTCTAGCATCAGTTAATGACCAAGTAGCAGGAAATAATATGCTCATAGTTTTTAGAACCCAAGGTAATGTTGTCCATGGAGCATAAATTCCCATGATTAAGCCTAGTGCCCACTGTAGCATGTTTATCAACGAGAAAACCTCTTTAAATTTTAGAACTAGAGCTCCTATGAAATAGGATAACCCCATCATGGGGATACACCCTAATATGACTACAAAAAAGACAGCTAATAAATGTAAAAATTCAATGGTGAAAAGCATTGAACTTTCAAATATTACTATGGCAATAATAGAACTTACTAAAATTACTGCTACATTAATTACAATTGAAAAAAGAGCTCTTCCAATAAGTATAGAGTATCTTGTAGCAGGAGACATTAGTATACTTTCTAATGTGCCTATATACTGTTCCTCTCTAAGATATGTTCCAAAGTCCCATAACAGCATAAGAATGAGCATCCACAAGTTCACACCTAAAATAATAAAAATATTCAAACTTCCTTCAGCACCACCAAAAAAATTCTGTGCAATAATATCTGGGTCGGTAACAATCGCTCTCATGACAATTATGGGGATTGTAACTAGTATCAGAGGAACAAAAATGAATACGACTAAACCCGCCATATAGGCTTTCCTGATCCTCCATTGTTGAATAAAGACACCTTTAATAACTGTTAAATGTCTTTTGAGACCAGTATCCGCCAACTCTAATGGTGAAAAATTTGAAGACATCTCCTCACCTCTTTTTTGTATCTTCAGACAGTAATCTTCCTGTCTTTTTCAAGAAAACATCCTCTAAAGTAACTCTTTCATTATTGATAGCATATAATTGGATAGTATGTTTCTCAAGAATAGAAATTAGATTAGCGAGATTCAAATCTTTTCCAACTATCAAACGCATAACCGCACGATTGTTTCCATTAACTGTTCCATTAATAGAGCCATTTCCATTGGTCTTTTGATCAAAAGCGATATCATAAACATTTTTAATTGCTTTTATGTCATTAAGCAACTTTTTATTCTCCAAAGCAGAATTCTGAAGTTCGATTTTTATGGTTTCATTCTTTGTAATTGTTTCTTTCAATTTTTCAGCAGTGTCAATTTCAATAATTCTTCCTAAATCTAAAATAGCTACTCTATGGGATAACTCATCAGCTTCACTCATATTGTGGGTAGTAAGGAAAATTGTTGTTCCCTTTTCATTCAGTTCCTTTATTACTGTTCTTACCTCTCTTGCTGCCCTAGGATCTAATGTAGCTGTAGGTTCATCCAAAAAAACTAAAGGTGGATTATTTATCAAAGCTTTAGCAAAAGCTACTTTAAACTTCTGACCACTGGAATAAGTCTCAACACGTCTGTCTATATATTCCGCTATATCAAGTTGATCAATCAACTCTTGTATTCTAATTTTTGCCTTTGATGGAGAAATATGATATAGTGATGCAAAATATTCCAAATTTTGTCTGCCTGTTAGCTTCCAATAGATGCTTCTTTCTCCCATTAACATTGCATTTATGGACTGTTTGATCGCATCAGAAGATTTCCATATGTCACATCCTAAAACTTTGGCATTTCCCGAAGTTGGAAGGAGAAGAGACGTTAAAATTTTAATTAGAGTGGTTTTACCTGCTCCATTAGGTCCTAATAGACCAAATATCTCTCCTTTGTAAACATCAAATGATACGCTGTCTAATGCAGGTATCAAGATTTTCTCTTTTTTAAAAGCACTAACTTTCTTCTTTCTGTAATAAAATTTGGATAAATTTTCTACTTCTATTACTTTTTCCATTTTACCACCGTTCTTTATCCGTTTAAGGCAACTTTGTATATGTTACCACTGTAGTGGTAATATATAAACTTATCTATTAGGATTTACCTTTTTTGTAATAAAACTAGAGCGGTTAATATTGATTTGTAAAAGCACTAAATTAAAGTAATATCCCCCGAGAGTAAGATTATAAAACTACGAAGTATTTTTGGTAAACCAACTGATTAATGGTTTAAAAGATTAAGTTTTAACACTCTATTCTTATGCTTTTGTTAGACTCATTTGATTAAAAATATTGTTTAACAGAAAAAGAAGTGATAAGCATCTTTTATCCTTAAGATGCCTTGATGTTTTAGTAATTATTTAGAAGAAATACTTGAGCGTATAGGAGTGCAAAAGCTACTGTTGTTGTAATTAATACTATAGGTGCTCCATATTTGATCCATGTTTTGAAGTTGATATGTTTATAACCTCTTCTTTCAAGCATTCCTATGGCCACAATATTAGCGGTAGAGCCTATTTGGGTTAAGTTACCAATATATGTTCCTGCTATAACTAATGTCCACCATATAGGAATAATAGCCTCTGTGCTTCCTAGAATATCTCCTAATGAGTGTACTATAGGTATGAGTATAGCAACAGCAATAACATTATCTAAAGCAGCGCTCATCAATCCTCCAACCATCAGAAAAACAAACATCTGGAAGAAAGGATCATCACCTGCTACTGCTAGTATATTAGTAGCTATAACATCTGTTACACCTGTAGCCCTCAAAGCTCCAACAGAAGAGAATAACAACATAAAGAATATTAATGTTCTCCATTCTACTCTTCGCTCAAAGAAAGATTTTGTGTTTAATCTTTCAAAAAACAGGGCTATACCTGCACCACCCATTGCAACACCTAATAATAGGGTATTCTTTTCTAATCCTAACAAATTTTCTGTTAAAGTGTGTGTTACAAGTCCTAAAAGGATTAATATAAGAAATATAGCCGATCTTCGTAAGTTCTTAGCTTCAACTTCTTCGAATAATTGTTCTCCTTTTGCTTCTTGTAATTTTTTCTTCAAAACAGCTATATGCTTTCTAAAGATAAAAAAAGATGCTGCAA
>CAZEQQ010000316.1:820-3782 GCA_964514425.1 uncultured archaeon | reverse complement strand
GGCGATATACTTTCCTCGTGGAGCTTCTTTGCAGAGAGTAGAAATTTGCTTTTCAATCTTTTGCAAAGCTCTCCCGACACCTATAACAATTAAATTGATGTTGAGAAAACTCTCAGATATGAGTCTTTGAATAGATTTATCTTTAACCCCCATAAGACTACTAAGGAAATTCTTAGGCTTTTGTGTTATATCGTATCTTCTGCTGGAATTATCCTCACCATCAGTAAGAGCAATGATCCAACGTTGTTCGTTTCCTGTTCTTTGGGCTAATATGTTAAATGCATCACCTAAAGCATCATAAAAGGAAGTAGCTCCTTGTGGATTGCGTAAACGATTAATTGTATTGACAATCTCTTCTCTTCTATTTTCAACAGGAGTTAAATCTAAAACCACTCGACTATAAGTATCAAAAAGGATAATTCCTACTTCATCTTGAGGGTTAATTTGACTATTAAAGACAGTTAGAGCTCCTTCAATAGCAGCATTAATTCTGCTTCCGTACATCGAACCACTATAATCTATAACAAACAAAACAAGTTTCTTGTCAAAACTCCTTCTTTGAAGCTCTTCATACATAGATTGGTAGAGTCTGACCTTTTTCATGTCAGAAGTAGCGGTGAAAACAGCTATGAGATTAGAAAGAGACTGTTTGACAAGATTGACGTTTCTAACATTCTTTCCAATTGCCAATGATTGTTCCAAGAAGTTTTCAGCCTCACTGTAATTTTTAGTATTAAGATGGTAAACACCAATGTTTAACTTTGAAATACCGATACCTCTTTCAAAACCGAGATTTTCTGATAAGGCTAAAGCATCTGAAAACATACGGTAAGCAACTTTTTGCTCTCCTTTTTGAAGATACATCAATCCTAAATTATTGGTATGTATAACCTTTCCTTGACTATTATTAGATCTATCATCATATTGTAACGCTAATTCAATATGATTTTTAGCCAATTGGAATTGTCCTTTATCAAGCATCAACAGCCCTAAATTGTTGTAACGTGAAGCCAAGCCTACAAAATCGTTCATTTGTTTACCTATTTCTATGGATTCTAAATAGAGTTGCTCCGCTTTTTGAAAATCTTTTCTTGCTCTATGAACATTAGCAAGATTATTGGTAGTGAGAGCTATACCACGAAGATTTTTAGTTGTTTTGAATAATTCTAACGCTTTAATGTAATTATTATAGGCTCTGTGCAAATCTCCTCTGTAGTAATCTTTATTTCCATATCTAAGACTAGTAAGCAAGTTATCAAAGGTAGAGTGGAAGACAGCTAATTCTCTTGGCATAACTTCTTTATCTTTAAAGTCTCGAGATAAATCCCCTCCAGCAATAAGATTAGCCATTTTTGTAACATCCTTAATTGGTTTAACGATTCTATTAGAATTTAATAAACCAAGAAGAATAATCAGAAGAATAGCTATCAATAAGATTACAAGCATGATCACAATTTGAGTTACAGTGGTTGCTGTAATCTCTTCTTTTATTGTTTGAGCTGGTGCGATAATATTTGCTTCAGGAACAACAAGTGCTAAACTGTATTTTGTTGTAGGAATAGGAGCATAACTAATATACCATTTCACTCCATTTTTTGTATAGGTTTCAGTATTAGTTTTACCTTCTGTCATTCTATCTACGATAGCATTAAAATGACTAATTTCTTGAGTATTGGTGCCAATTTCTAAAGAGGTAATTGTTTCAAAATCTTCTTCTAAACTAGGATGGGTAATTGTTGACCCCTCTTCATCAATTAGAAAGGCATAGCCTTCATCTAACACCTTAATATCCAAAATCTCTTCTTTCAAGGTTAAAATGGTAATATCAATACCTACCATACCAATGAGGGTACCATTAGTATACTGGATAGGTCGACCAATACTTATGATTAGACCAATAGGGTCATAATATGGAGCTGTAAAAGCTGGCTTATCATCAGTAACTGCAATGGCATTGGTGTAAAATTCTTCTTCTTGAGGGTTCCAATCCTCACTAGGACTAACAGGATTATCATCTTCATCAAATTGTGTCCAGAGCATAGAATCATAAGGATAATTCCTGAATAAAGAATATCCGCCTTCAAAGGCTGCATAAATCCAAACAAAGTTAGGATTAGCTTCATGCATATTACTGAACATATAATCTAAATTGGATGAAGTATTCAAGAGATATCCTAAATCAGAAGGCCAAACGAAAGGATCACTATTAGGAATCTTGTTTCGTGGCATATAGAACGCAGAGACATCAAAAGATATGTCAGAATCATAGAATTCATCATATACTTGACCAGGTATTGTCCGACCTGTGTTCGCTAATTCAGCATCAGCATCCCACCAATAGGACTGATAACTTGTAACATTGATTTGATTATTGAATAATGCTTCAGTGTAAAGTTCCAACATATTTACTTGATAAACTGCTTGCAAAAACACTTGGTTTATTCTTTCAGCTTGATCAGTTACAGTACGATTTAATTGGTTCAACTCTTCTTGTAGTAAAGCTAATGAAGAATCATTGGCGTTCTGATTTGAAAGCACAATTAATTGACTTGTAACTAGAATACCGAGTACTGCAGATGGAACTAATAGAAGCATTAACATAAATAGCAATATTTTACCTCTAATTGTCATCTTATTTGTAGAAAGCATAACTATCATCTCGTTATTATGTATTACTACTAATTAAAATGCATAACACACAAGAGCTATATTAAGATTAGCAAAAAGAGATAGAAAAATAATCAAAAAACGCATAAAAAATAAGAAATGAAAAAGAGAAACGATTAAAAGAAGTCATCAAAGCTCCAATAGTGCTCTTCTTCTTCCATCAATATTTCTTCAAACATTTTCTTTGTCGTTATATCGCCTTTCTTAGTAGCTTCTTCGATTATTTTACGGTAAAGGACAATTGCTTCATCTTCTGCAGTTAGACCCAACTTAAGGAAATCATCGGTTGTTTTAC
>CAZEQQ010000316.1:0-810 GCA_964514425.1 uncultured archaeon | reverse complement strand
AGGAAGATATGTACATTCTCCATCTAACTCAAAAATTCTTTCACTGATTCTTTCAAGATGGTCCATTTCTTTTAATGCTGTTTCTTTTAATATTGCACTAACCACTTTTGCTTTACTCGTATCAGTAACTGTTTCTAAGGGTGATTCTTTACGTCTTAATGCCAAAAGACTAGCTTTTTCATGTTGAATAATATACTGAACTATAGCAGAAAATTCTGAAGCAACAGCTTTATTCAAGAGCTCAAAGTATTCATCAGTAAAAATTTTTGTCCATTCTGCTTCCGGTGCTTCCGGTCCTTCAGGTTCTGAATCATCAATCTGAAGATATTCTTCAAAAACAAACATATGACGTTCTTCATCACTATAAATCTTTTTGAACATCTGTTTTGTATCCCAATCTCCTAATTCTCCAGCCTTTTTGATGACTTTTCGATAAAGATCTAAAGCTTCTTCTTCAGCACTGTAGCCAAAGTAAACAAAATCACGTAAGTTTTCACCAATTTTAGGGGGTAAAGCTTTAGATGTTGCTTCTCCTCCAAGGTAAAAGATACGTTCCATGATCATAGCTGCATGTTTCATCTCTTCGATTGAAAACTTCTTTAGAATGTCTCCTATTGTCTCATAAGTTGTTTTATCAAGAAGAATATTTTCAGGTTTTACTCTTCTTTGAAGTTTTTCCATTTTTGCATGTTGAAAGAAATATTGAGCTGATGCTTGTATCTCTCTCATTAATGCCTCATTCAATAATTCCATATATTCATCTGTCGCTTTTACACTCATAGCTTGAAGAAATAAAAAGAATTATAAAAA
>CAZEQQ010000315.1:0-3784 GCA_964514425.1 uncultured archaeon | reverse complement strand
ACAAGACAAGAACTCTGTAAACTCCTTCTTCTTCCTCGAACAACGCTATTTGACACACTGAAACGGTTAGAACAGCAACAGATTATTGAAAAAAGTTTCATGTCTTCGCCTCCTTCAAAAAAACAGTCATCACAAACTTATTCACGGCGAGGTCGTCCATATACAGTATATAGCCTTCGTAAACCGGCCAAACCTCCACCATCGCCACCAAACTAAACACAAAGGAGAAAAGAACAAGAAAGGAACTGACTCATAATTGTCATAAGAACCAGTGAGAGGGAAAAAGGAACAACTGTACCGATAATCGCCCAGAAACGACGGTGAAAGTAAGGTGTACGTTGACTCTACAAGAAGCAAATATACCCACGTTACGCGGTCTAATAATGGTTTGAAAAACAGTTTCGTACGGTAGCAGCAGGATGGCATAGAACATATCAAAAGCCGTGTCGGCCACCCTGAAACCTGTGGCAAAGTAGAACGCGCCCATGGGACGATCATACGAGAAATGAAGCGGACAAAGATGATGCTGTGCAACGCTGACCTCCAAGAGTATCGCGATTATTATAACTTCAGCCGCCCACATCAAGGAGTTGACATGCAAACCCCTGGAGAAAGATTTATGAAACGATCACGTAAACTACAGGTGCCCAGAAGTGTAACCAACCTAAGGTAAGTTAATATTAGAAAAAATCTCTTAGAAACATTTAATGAGAGATTTTTAGGATTTTTTATTTTTTACATTATAATTGCTTAGTATCCAATAGATTTAGTATTGATTAGGAATTTTTTACTTGTATGTCTTTTAATAACCTACATTTATTGATAACATTCAATATAAAAATATAATAAATGAAATTATTTTACTTTCTCCTTATTGAAAAATTTCTACAATAAAAAGTAGACTGTTACAACTCCCAAAAATTTTTAACTATTGTCCGTTTTTCTATTAAGAAGATAATGTCTAACAATATTACACTAAAAGAAGCTGAAAATCATGAAATAGTTGATGCAATAGAACTTCACAACAAGTATGCTGTAAGAAGAAAGGAGAAGGAACAATGGAAACATGAGTATTTAGGGCATAAAAAGGATAATTATGTTTTTGCATTAGCCAAATATGATGATAGAGTAATTGGAACATATGGTATGGCACCAATAGAATTAATAGTGGATAAAAAGAAAATCTTATCTGCTTCCGGTAGAAATGCAGTTGTGGATTTTGAATTTAGAAATTCAATGATATTCAAGAAACTATGTGATTTTACAATTGAAAAGCTAGAAAAAAAAGGTATAAGTTTAGCATGGGGATTGACAGATTATGGCCTTATATGGAGGAAGTTACTAAGATTTACAACTTTAGACAATATTATTTTCCGCTCAATATTTGTGATAAATGCCAAAAAAGCTTTTAATTACTATAAAAATAACTATAGTGATAGTCTACAAAGGAACGAAAGTTTTATTGAAAAGTTGCGTCTAAATATTATAGAACTTCTTTTCACTTTATTGATGTATTATGTACGAATACTGCACAAATTCAGAAAACTAAATTTGAAAAAAAACTTGAAAAAATTTTATGTTAGAAATACACCTTTAAGTTACAGTGAAGTAAATGGGTTAAACCAGCATGTAAACGATAAATTTGGTACAACGATATTTTTAGATTTGAATGAAAAATTCCTAAAGTGGCGCATAATAACCAATCCTGTATTAAATTACGAAACAATCTATGTTTACAAAAATAACATACTACAAGGATATTGTTTTTTTACAATGAATGAAAGGTTTGGATTTTGTGTAATAAGTGAATTTATTTTCGAAAAAAGAATTGTAGCAGATATCTTACTTAATAAGATACTTGATTATGCAAAATCAAAAAATGCCTCTTTTTGCTATTATATGGGTAATAAGCATAATAAGTTAAACAAAAAAGTAAAATCCTTCTTAAATTCATCAGGATCTTTTTCTGTAGTTAATAGAAAATCAAGTTTTGTATTTAGAGTTTTAAGCGAGAAAAACTATCAGAAAGAAAAATTCGAGCCAAAATGTTGGTATATTAACGCTTTATGGTTAGAAGGTTATGAGGGCTAAAACGAAGGATATCTTGCTTAAACACCCCTAAAAAGCATAGTTGTATAGGCTTTTTCACCATATAAGAACCGTATAGCTCGCTGGAGACGTGTTCCTATCGTTTGAAAGAGTGCTCCTACTCGTGGAAGGCCGTGAGTTGTTCTCCCCATTTAAAACTTTTTTAACTACCATTCTTCTTGTTAACTCGAGGTTACGTTCAGGGTTCATGTTTTGTCACTTGCCCTTGTAACCTCCCTTGCTTAACTTTAATCGAGGTGGGTAGGTTAACACTTCTTGTCGCATTTAAAAAAACTTTTAATTGTTAAAGTTAAGAAAGCTAAAGATAAGTATGTTCTTTACAGATATAGGTCATCTTGAAAGGAAAATTCTTAACAGCATTCAATTAGAGATGTTATTGGAAGTCGATAGAATTTGTAAAAAAAATAAAATACAGTATCAATTAGCAGAAGGTACCCTTTTAGGTGCAATTAGACATAAAGGTTTCATCCCTTGGGATGATGACATAGATATATGGATGCTCAGAAATGACTATAATCAATTTATAGCTGTTTGTGAAAAAGAATTAAGTGAAAAATACTTTCTACAAACAATTGACACTGACCCATGTTATCTAAATCATTTTTTAAAAATAAGGAGGAATAATAGTTTGTTTCTTACATCTGTATGCCCTGATACTAAAATGCATAAAGGAATTTACATTGATATTTTCCCCTTGGATAATGTAAAGCCAAAAACTTTTTCGGGTAAGATACAGTATTTATCAACAATCCTAATTACGGGATTATACGTTATGAAAAAGCTAGATAAATTGTATAAATCTTATAGAAAGAGGAGTATAAAGCGCTATCTTTGCTATTTATCTTTCTATTTATTAAAAGTGATACCCGATCAGGTTTTTGTGACTATGCAAAAGAAGGTTATTAATGATTTTAACAATGAAGAAACTGAATATGTTACTCAATTGTTAAACAATCCAAAAGAAAACTATTATAAACATATGATCAAGAGAACAGATTTTTATGACACCATAGAGGGTAATTTTGAGGGATATAAGTTCCCCATTCCCAAAAATTATGATAAAATACTGTTAAGGCTATATGGAAACTATAATGAATATCCCCCAGTTCATAAGCAAAAATCACACCACGGACTAATAAAACTTAAATTCCCTGAGAGCGATATTGTTTATGAGTACAAAGTCAATCATAAATATGATTTAGAAGATGAATTATGTGATTAATTTTCATCTGAAACGTTTAAATCTCTTTAAATATAGATTTATTGAAGTGTTATCTAATGGGAAAGTAAAATAAGCACTGTAGGAAAAATGTTTTTTCACATTCCATAATTATTGAAGGTTTTTTTCAATAATTAGGATAAAGGACGGGCATAAGTTTTCCTATTACTAACAACTAACATATTTCAAATATTTGTTTTTTGTGACTATAATTCGGCATTCAGTAGAACTTATCATACTAGTTTTTCAAAATATAACACAGAAAATATCACAACAATACATTGGAGCTAAAGTTTTCGTCAATATCTGGAACAGTAGTCTATAATTCACAGGACAGTGGGTATTCTTATGGAGAGAAAGGATTAATATTCATATAATTTATGCAAACTAGTTAAAATTAAAGTTAGTCAGTATTGAGAAATCAGTATTGAGAAATTGATTTTATAATAGAGCCAA
>CAZEQQ010000314.1:0-3798 GCA_964514425.1 uncultured archaeon | reverse complement strand
CCTTATGTAGGACAGATTGATTATCATGAGCAACATGCTTATGCTTATGAGTTATTGGAGTTAGAAAGAAGGGATGAACAAGAAATAGGTCCTATGTTTAAAGGAAAATCACAACAAGCTAAGAGAGATTATGTTGAAGGAATAAGTGCAGTTTTGCTCAATCTACAAAAATATTTACATCCTGATGCTGTTATCTTCTTTGTTGCAAATGATCAGCATAATCTTTATCCTGAAATAGCTAAAAGGAGTAAATTGGATATAATCAAGGAGTTTATCCGTCCTGTTTTACATCGTACTGAGCCTGATTCCAATAAATATACTGAAAAAATCTTTCTAATGAAGTTTCAGTGTTGAAAGAAACTTCTAATTTCTTGTTCCATTGTTTCTCCAACTTCCTGATAAATTTCAATCAATTCTTCGTATGTTCCTTCTCCTCCTATGAAATCCCAAAATTCTTTTGCTATTAACAATGCTGGACTATTAACGAAATCAAAATAGGTTTTAGGATAAGGATGTGCATATGCTTTTCGAGTTAAGTATGGATTATCAGGCATAGCAAAATATGTCTCTACATCTCCATCAAACATTGCTTGAAGTTTAAGCATCTTCTCTTTTGATACTTTAGTTTGATCTTTGTTGGGTTTAGAGGATTTCAATTCTATGAATACGTTTCGGTCGTCTCTTTTAAAAAAAAGGTCTACAATCACGACTGAAGTAGTAGGCTCATCTTTATCCATTTTCAATACTTCTTCGTATTCATTAATCCAATTAGGATAACGTCTTGTGCCTTCACTTTTAGATTTAGAAGTTGTATGATCAAGTTCATCCAGTATTTGGGATATTTTTTGAAGTTGACTTCTGCTTATATCAGCTTCAATTAAATAATTTTTAACACATCTTTCCCAATATGGCTCTGCAATTATTAGAGCTATTTTCTCGAAAACTGTTCCTTGTACAGTTGTAAAAGAACGTTCAAATTTCGATCCTTTCCAGAATTGTGGTTTAATCAATGCTGTATGGAAAGGACGTGCCTTAGTTAGTTCATCTGTATCCCAAAAAGATTTATCTTCAAATTTAGCAATTGTTTTTTGTATAAGAGACAATAATTCTTCTATGATTAATTCTTTACTCTGCTCACTGATGATATTTGTTGCCATTGTAACATAATCCTTATGAAAAAGCGAATAGAGACATATTAAAGGAAACTGTGAAATAAGTAAATAGTTTATAATAGTTATATAATATATAGAAAGTGGTTAATGTGATATATGTGCATAAATTGTAATTGTTACAGAAAATCATTAATGTTATCATTTATAGTTCTTTTTGATATATATGAAAAAAACTTTTACAGTAAAGTCTAGAGAGCACTATGGGTCAAAAAGTCTAGATTTGACAATACCTGCTGAAATAGTTCGTGTTTGTAAAATTAATCCTGGAGACATTTTTAAAGTTGAATGGAACCATGAGACGGATAGTCTTGTACTTAAATATAATAGAATTTTTGAAAATGCCAAAAAAGACTTATCTTAATGATTTACCAAATTCAATCATAGTTTTTAGCAATTTGTGAAAACTGCTGATACTAATATCAAAATAACTAATAGGCTTATTTAACATCTCTTCAGTGATAATGATTTCATCCCAAGTATAGGGTAGACGATCAATTCATAAGTTTTTAACTTGTTAAAGTTTTTCGAGTTTATGAGTGCTGTAAGTGGTAAAGAACTTGAATTTCAAATAGCTGAAATATCATCTAATCTCTCTTCTTGCGGTATCTTTCAGTAATGAACAAATAAAAGACAGGAATACTAGTCCCCATTCCACCACAAAAGTAACAGAACTAATAGATAGCAAGAAATTGTTAAAATACATACCAAAAGCCCATTGAAATAGACTCATTAAGAAAAAAATGATTAAGGTATATGGCCAAAGTTTTGATAGTAAGATGAATAACGCACTAAATCGATAAGATTTTATCATTTTAGGTTCTTTCTGATAGAATATGCTAAAAATTCCACATAAAATGGCATAAAAACCTGAATAGAAACCAGCTCCCACAAGGATCATTACGAGAGCAACAATGAATTGGACAATATACCCTTTAGGTTTAGAGAGCCTGAATATAACCCAATAAATTTGAATTAAAGAAAAGATAATTACAATAATACCACTGAACAGGTAATTGGGGATAAGAGTCATAGCTGGTAAACATGCATGCCAGTAATCTTCAGGAGCACCAGCACAGTTGAAGGCATAAATCAAAAGAGAAGTAGTAGGACTATTACCTTGAAGAATTTCTCCTATTCCATGAATGATACCTAAAATTCCTGCATAAATACCAATTACCAAAATAGTAATAGATAATGAAGGATAAGAAAAATTTGTGTATACTGTCAAATTTTTGGTAAACATTTTGATTGTTCAATTATTGAATTACAGATAAAAGGTTTTTCTCTATATCCTATATAGATTATCATAGTTTAGCGAGGGGTACATAAAATAATTCCATTAGTCTTAAAAAGCTAAATGAAAAGTTGCTTATGAAGCTTAATACACAGAATAAAAACGTAAACGATCAAAATAAAGTAAAAGGAAGAAGAGGAAAAAGTAATGTTCAAGCAAAAAATAGACAACAAGTTCAGTGAAAAAACTCTAATCATTTTATCAGTAGCAAGTTTTTTACTATTGATTATAGCTTCAGTCTTTGTAATTTATTTGTTAGAATTATCAAATTATGGGGGTACACTTGAAAAAACTCAATTAGGATTTGATGGAGAATACCTCAAAGAACAATTCGCTAAAATGACTGAAAAAGAGCGAAAACTATTCATTATAGCAAACATAGTGGATTATGGATTTATGCTGACCTATGGTGTATTTTTCTTTAGTACAGCATTATTACTAACACGAAAAATAGATCAAAAACTGTGGTGGAAAAAAACAGGATTTTATGTAGCATTAATGGGAATAGGAAGTGCAATTAGTGATGGAATAGAGAATATATTTTTGTTAATAATGGCAACAAATCCTATAAACTTTCCAAATTGGTTAGCTTATGGTCATTCAACATTTGCAGTAATAAAATTCGTTTTTATGTATACTTGTTTTGGATGGATAACAATAACAATAGTGCTAATTGTAATAAGAATAGTTGTAAAGTCAATAAAAAAAGAAGAAAAGGAAAAAAACTAAAAGAAGAGAAGAGAAGAGTGACGATTTTCATCATGGGTTTGTCTAAATTGCGACTTTTTATGAAAATTTTACTTGGGAAATCGAACTGGAGATGTTTTATTTCCGTCTCAATGGAAATGGCTACTTTGGTTTTTGTCATCTCGAGATTTTGGAATAGATAGATTAAAAAACACACACCTAAACATTACAAAAAAGAATGGTTTTTTTTTTAGAATTCTTAATTCTTTATATTAGTTCAGGGAAATAATGCCAAACTAACGATAAGAGCATAATTAATGTAAGAATCCATTTACTTATTCGCAATGTTTTATATTTTTTATCTTGTTCCTCTTTAAAGGGTTGCCATCCACTTTGAAAAACCAGATAAACACCCAATCCTGACATAAGAAGCATGGAAATCCCCATAATCCAACCTGAAACAAGATATGAAGGATCCTCATGCACAACAAAACCATGCACAAATCCCAAAATCGTAGCTATCATGAATCCTACATTATGCAAATTGAATAAAACTAACTTATGTTTTGGATTAAGTTCATCATAATTCATTTTTTTTCATGAACCTCAGAGTTCATCTCAGTGCACAATGAGCCGTTAAATAAA
>CAZEQQ010000313.1:0-3806 GCA_964514425.1 uncultured archaeon | reverse complement strand
CGTTGTTGTAAATATATTTCAGCTTCTTTTGATAATTCAATCTCTCTTGGATCAGCTACTATGATTTTTGTTTTTCCTTCTTTTATAGCTTGTTTGATTTTAACACCTATAACAGGATGAGCTTCTGTTGTATTACTTCCTATGATAAATATTACTTCTGCATCATTTGTTAAGTCTACAATACTATTTGTCATAGCTCCAGAACCAAATGATTTTGCTAATCCTGTAACTGTTGAAGCATGACATAAACGTGCGCAGTGATCAACATTATTTGTTCCGAAAACAGCTCTAGCTAATTTTTGGAAGAGATAGTTTTCTTCATTTGTGCACTTTGCTGAAGACAAAAAGCCTAAAGCATCAGAACCATACTCATCATGGACTTTTCTTAGTTTTTCTTCAACTACTTTTAGAGCTTCTTCCCATGTTGTTTCAACTAGTTTTCCTTTTTTTCTTATCAATGGTTTTGTTAATCTATCTTTGTGATGTACATATTCCCAACCATATCTTCCTTTTACACATAGAGATAAACCATTAACTTCTGCGTTTTTATGTGAATCAACGTAAACAATCTTATTCTCGTTTTTGTTTGTTACAATCTCAAATTGACACCCTACCCCGCAATACGAACATATAGATACTGTTCTTTCAAATTCCCAATTTCTCCCTTGACCTAGAATCGATTGAGGAACCAAAGCAGATACTGGGCATACAGCGACACAATTCCCACATGCTATACACCCCGCTTCTTCAAAAGATCGACCAAAACCCGTACTTGGATAGGTTTCAAAACCTCTTTGTTCCATTGACAATACTCCACATAGCTGTATTTCGTCTACCACTCGTACACATTTTCCACAGCGTATACAAGCGTTGTAATTAAGAGAGAAAAACTCGTTTGTTTCTAAAAGGTGTGTTTTTGGTTTTATTCCTACAAATCGCTCTAATCTTGCTACTGGTACATAATCATATGCCAATTTTTGTAGCACACATTCTCCAGCTTTTTCACATATTATACAGTTCAAAGGGTGAGATTCTAGTATTAATTCCACCAAAATCTGTCTTGCTTTTTTAACTTTCTCAGAATCTGTTTTAACTATAGCATTAGGTTGAATAGTTGTACAACACGATGGAACTAAATTTGGTGCTCCTTCTACTTCTACTACACAGATTCTGCAAGCTCCTGAAGGTTTAAGTTCGGGTTCATGACAAAGAGCAGGTATTTCTACTCCTTGTCTCGTAATAGCTTCATAATAAGTATCTGTAGAATTACATTCTACAGTTTGGTCATTTACAGTTATTTTTACTTTGGACATGATCCACTCACCTTTACAATTGTTTCTACAGGACATATAGCAAGACAATGATTACACCGAGTACAAACTCTACAATCTATGAGGTAGCCTGTTTGTTTAGAACCTGAAACAGCATTTACTGGACATTCTCTAAAACATTTTCCACATTTTATACAATTTGTTTCATCAATCATCACACGATAAAGTTCTTTACATACATGAGCATCACATTTCAGTAGCTGAATATGGTTCTCATATTCGTCCTTAAAGTAATTAAGAGTAGAAAGAATAGGGTTAGGTGCAGTTTGTCCTAGACCACATAAAGAGGTTTGTTTAATAACATTACACAGTTCATCTAAATCTTTCAAATCTTCCATATCAGCTTTTCCTGTTGTTATTCTTTCTAGAATTTCCAATGCCCTTAATGTCCCCTCACGACATGGAGTGCATTTCCCACATGATTCATCTTGAGTAAAAGCTAAGAAATATTTTGCTAAGTCTACCATACAAGTATTTGTGCTACACACAATCATCCCTCCTGAGCCCATAATTGAACCAATAGCAGCTAAATTTTTAAAATCGACTTGTACATCCAATAAAGATTCAGGGATACAACCTCCAGAAGGACCACCTGTTTGCACAGCTTTGAATTGTTTATCATTTTTTACTCCTCCTCCAATATCAAAAATGATTTCTCGTAAAGTTGTCCCCATTGGAACTTCAACTAAACCAGAGTGTTTAACATCTCCAGCAAGTGCAAATATAGCTGTTCCAGGAGTATCTTCTGTCCCTATACTTTTAAACCACTCTGATCCTTGAGAGATTATTACAGGAACAGTTGCTAGTGTTTTAACATTGTTAATAGTAGTAGGACAGTCCCATAGTCCTTTAGTAGCGGGATAAGGTGGTCGTGGCCGAGGTTCTCCTCTCAATCCCATAATAGAATTAATAAGAGCTGTTTCTTCACCACATACAAAAGCTCCTGCACCTTTTCTTATTTCTAATTCGAAAGAGAATGAACTACCAAGAATATTTTCACCTAAAAGATTAATTTTCCTCAATTGATCTAGGGCTATCTCCAATCTTTTTATTGCTAAAGGATATTCTGCACGAATGTAGAAATACCCTTTTGATGCTCCTGTAGCATAGCCTGCAAGCATTAACCCCTCAATAACAGAATGAGGGTCACCTTCTATCAAAGCTCTATCCATAAAAGCGCCTGGATCGCCTTCATCAGCATTACAAATAACATATTTTGTCTTAGAGGGAGCATTATAGGCAAATTCCCATTTCAGACCTGTTGGAAATCCTGCACCTCCTCTTCCTCGAAGTTTTGAATTTTTTATTTCTTGTATGAGCTCTATGGATGTAATTGTTGATAAAACTTTTCTTAACGATTGATATCCTCCATTAATTAAACTATTGTCTAAACTTTCGGGATTTACTCTTCCTATATTCCTTAAGACTATTCTTTTTTGTTTTTCTAATCTAGGCAATTGATAAAATAGAGGAATTTCTTTCAATTCTGATGTTAAATCTAAAGGTTTTTGATCTTCTGGAAAGAAAAGATTAGCTGGTGGAGAGACTATTCCTAAAATATGCTCAATTAGATAAGAAGATTCTAAATGATTTTTTATTATATCACTAACATTCTCTTTTGTGACATTTTTGTAAGCAATTTGAGGACTTTCTGCTAATTTAATGTCGATCATTGGCTCATAAGAGCAACATCCAATACAACCTGTTTTTTCTAAAATTATATCCGTTCTTCCTAATTCCTTTAATATTTTCTCAATTTCTTCAATAACTCCTTTGGCACCTGCTGCTATTCCACAAGTTCCATAACCAACAATAATTGAGTTATTTTTTGAGAAAGACTCTATGTTGGTTTTTCTTAATTCTAAAACATATGTATCAAATTCTTCAATAGTTTTCATTATTTCTTCGCCCCCAAATCATCAAGTATTTTATCTAGATTCTTTTTATCCAATCTTCCATAAGTATGACCATTTATTACTATGGCAGGAGCTAAACTACAAGCTCCTAAACAAGCAACAGACTCTAAAGAGAAACGATTATCATCTGTTTTTTCTCCTACTTCTACTTTCAATCGGTTAGTAAGCTGGTCTAGGAGATTTTTTGCTCCTGAAACATGACAGGCAGTTCCTTGACATATACTTATTTGAACTTCAGCTTGAGGAGTAAACCTAAAAAATGAATAAAAGGTAACAATTCCATAAATCTTAGATAATGGTAGATGTATTTCATCAGATATATACGCTAAAACATTATAAGATAAATAGCCTAAAATTTCTTGAATGTCAGACAAGATTTGAATAATAGCGTCTCTTTTATATTCATGTCTATTTAAGATGTCATCTACTTTTTGTTTATCTTCCATATCAAAGGGTAGAATAATGTTATTAAAAAGATTATCTCTGAAAAAAGAAAGAAAGGAAAAAGAATCTAACATCTTTTTTGTTTGACAGAATAAATAACACCAATGAAAATAAG
>CAZEQQ010000312.1:0-3807 GCA_964514425.1 uncultured archaeon | reverse complement strand
CAAAGAAAGAAACTGCTCCAGCAACAAAGAAAGAAACTACTCCAGCAACAAAGAAAGAAACTGCTCCAGCAACAAAGAAGAAAACTGCTCCAGCAACAAAGAAAGAAACTGCTCCAGCAACAAAGAAAGAAACTGCTCCAGCAACAAAGAAAGAAACTACTCCAGCAACAAAGAAAGAAACTGCTCCAGCAACAAAGAAGAAAACTGCTCCAGCAACAAAGAAAGAAACTGCTCCAGCAACAAAGAAAGAAACTGCTCCAGCAACAAAGAAAGAAACTACTCCAGCAACAAAGAAGAAAACTGCTCCAGCAACAAAGAAAGAAACTACTTCAGCAACAAAGAAGAAAACTACTCCAGCAACAAAGAAAGAAACTACTTCAGCAACAAAGAAGAAAACTGCTCCAGCAACAAAGAAGAAAACTACTCCAGCAACAAAGAAGAAAACTACTGGAAAGAAAAAGAAATGATGAGGTGAGATTATGGTAAAATATGAATTTAGTATAAGAAACTCAACAATACTTCCCGCAGATGAAAGACATTATGATTTTGATGAAACTACAACTTTTGAACAAATTGTTGACTGGGTTCAAGAACACTTTGGACTTAGGAAGAATACTTTTGTCCTATTTTTACGAAGTAGGAAGAAATGGTTTCTCCTCAAAGAAGGTTCTAAGTTAAATGATTACGAGCTTAGTAAAGAAAGAATGAGAATAGATGTTAAACGTAAGATTTCTCTTAAAGAAATTGATAAATTGAAAAAAGAAATACAAAAAACTCGTGATCACGATATGCCATTCGGTGTTACAAATGTCGATTCTCTTAGTCCACAAGAAACAAATAACCGTTTAGTTGAATCAGCACTTGAATTTTTCACTCAGTCCTTATCTGCTCCAGAAATAGCAAGTTTTCTTATTCCTTCTCGTTCAGGTAGCAATATTGGTTTTGATGAGAAACAGGAATTAGTTTTGATAGGTAGACAGATGATTGAGCGCCAATTTAGGAGTTTATCCTCTGTAAGTTCTGTTGAGCAAATGTCAATTCTTATGAAACTTATCCATGATATACTGACAAGAGACATCCATTCAACAAAGCGTGATATCTTCTATATGGATGTAAATTCATTTGAAAAGCAATCTGTTTCAGATGCATTAATTGAAGATTTAAGTGCAATGATTCAAGCTACGCGTTCATCTTTAAACATCAGTGCCTCATCTAAAGGGATTGTTGTAGGTCGAGTTTCCTTTAGAGAAAAAGGTGATTTTATCGACTGTAGTAAAATGGGTGCAGGGAAGTCTATTGCCCCAAATATTAACGACATTGAAGAATTAGATAGTGATGCTGAATTTTGTTTGATAATAGAAAAAGATGCTGTTTTCAATAGATTGGCTGAAGATCACTTCTATGATTATATTCCCAGTATTATTGTCACAGCCAAAGGACAACCTGATATGGCAACAAGGCAATTTTTGCGTAAAATAGATGAAGAACTAAGTATTCCTATTTTAGCGATAGTCGATGCTGATCCTTACGGTTTCGAAATTATGAGAGTTTATTCAGTTGGAAGTAAAGCTTTGAGTTATGAATCTGCTCATTTAGCAGTTCCTAACATCAAATGGCTAGGGTTGTTGCCCAGTGACTTATTACCTGAGAGTGGATTCGATATTCCTAAAAGTGCCTTTATTAAAATGACCAGTCGAGATACTCATAGGTCTAAATTAATGATGGAAGAAGAATTTGTTAAAAGAAAACAAAGTTGGAGAGACCAATTACAGGTACTAGTAAATTTGGGTTACAAAGCAGAAATACAAGCTCTAAATGCAAGAGATCCCCAATTTATAACTAACTTTTATCTTCCTGAAAAATTGCAAAATGGCGATTACATATGATTTATCAATAGAAGCATCTAAAATAAACAATAAGTGATAAGAAATGAACAAAAAATTTCCACCTACAATAAAAAAAGATTTTTTCTTCATTACTGGTGTAATTTCGATTTTATTTCTAATAAGATTAGTTTTGATCATTAGTAAATTTGATAGTCTACAATTTGCTTTAAGGTGGGATGAAATTCAACAGGAAGGATTAATGTATGAAAGTTTAGTCGCAATTATTTTAGCAACATTTGCAGGGATTATAATAAGTTGGAAGTTAAGAAGAAATTTAATTATAAATAACTATCTAAAACTCGAAGATAGTTTATCTTACCTAGTTAAAATCTATCTACCTTACTTCTTTCTATCAATAACACTAGTCATATTGTTTTTTGATGTCGAATTCATAAATGAGGCCGTAGGAATTGATATTATTGTTTATTTTCCCCCTATTATCATATCTGGATTTTATGAAATCGTCCAAACAACATTTTTTGTTAGTTGTATAAGTTTCTTTTTCTTTGAAGGTTTAGAGAAAAGATTAGGGCAACTTATTTATAAAAACAACGTATTGGAAAACAGTGATAGGGAAAAATTTGCTGAAGAAGTCATTCATATAAGAAGGACAACATCACGTATCTGGGAATACTTCATAATTATACTGATTTTCTTACTTTTTGTATTCAACTTCATTGTTTTATTAATATACCCTTCAATTCCGGCTATCTATGGAGCAGAGCTTATTCTAGCTATCCCTAATCTGAATTATCAATTTGATATCAATGATGGTTTTAAGCAACAACTATTTGATGTTTTTATCATACCTAATGACATATTTGGCGATTGGTTGTATGCACAAATTTTTATGTTTTTAACACTTTTAGTAATATTCATTTTGTTAATTTTCCCTCCTTCGTTGATTCTTCAAAAGATTAGAAACAAATCAAATAAGAAAGAACAAAAGGAGTTAGTGGAGCAAGAACCTTTGAATGAGCAAGTTTCTAGTTCTTTAGTAAAAGAAGAAGATACAATGGAGAACATTGTTTTTAATATAACTACAGATGTTGAACTTCCACTCTATTCACCTGATGGGGCAGTGTATTTGACAGCTAGACAAAATAAGAAGAGTCGGATGGAAGAATTCATTTTTTCTTTAAGAAACAGAGATATCTTTCCTGTAACCATACTTAGTTTGTTAAACTTGGCTGCAGCTTTGGTATCTATAATTTTTATAAGTTATTTCCTTCCAATATCAATGATAACAGATGGTTCCTATACACAAATGTCTAATATAAGTGAAGGACCAACATATACAGAGGAGGAAACATTATTTATTGTTGTCACACAGTTATATTGGGCGGGTATTGGGGAAGAATTATCGTTTCGTTTTCTTTTATTTGCCATACCTGTTTTTGTTCTAAATATACTATATTATGGTATAAAGTTAGTTATTTCTGCTTTTCTCAAAAAAACCAATATGAGTGCTAATGAGAATTACACTACATCAAAATTGAAATTAAAAAGATCTTACTTGTACTTAACAGGAGGATGGAAACAATTGAATTTCATTGATTTCACCGTCCTTCTTTTGTCTTCTTTTGCTTTTGGTTTTGTTCATATTCAAGTAGGTACGTGGGGAGATTGGAAATTAATTCAAACAACTATAGCTGGTCTATTTATGGGATATGCATTTTACAAATATGGTCTCCATGCAGCTATGTTTGTTCATATTATCAATGATTATGTAATCGGTTTACTGTTCTTACCAAATATAGGTGCGTTTGCGGGGGGTATATTTATTTTATATCTTATTCAAGGTTTAGGTTTTCTTTTCCTTCTTATTTATTCAAGTAAGGTTCTATCAAAAATTTATGATACGATAATGCAACATAAAGAGAAACACGTTTCTCCCTCTAATGATATAAATAGTGATAAT
>CAZEQQ010000311.1:0-3813 GCA_964514425.1 uncultured archaeon | reverse complement strand
AAGGATGGTTAAAACAAAAAGGGGTAAATACAAATACTTTATTTCTAAATGTTCAAAGATTAGAGCAAGAATTAATAAAAGAACACCTATGAAGATAAGTTGAAGTCTAGTATTTTCCTTGAAGGAGAAAAAAGATCTTTGTTTATAGAGATAATTAAATTCATATCCTAAATTTTTTATGAGTTCTATGATGTTTTTTTCATTTAGAATAGTTGAGTCATATAAAATGTCAATTTTAGTTGAAACTAGACTCAATTCAACTTTCTTTATCCCATTTTTTTCTTGTAAGGCTCTTGTTATTTTTGCTACACATGAAGCACAATCTATTTCTGTGATAACCCCTTGTAATCTATTCACACTTTCAAATTTTTGTGTAAAATATAATATTTTGCTTTATACACTTCTTTTTTCTTAATTCAAAGAAAATAATATTTTCAAGTAAAAGAATTTAACGACTTTCTGTGGCTAGCACTAAAGTTAAAAATATATAACTTGTAGCAGACAAAAGATTCAAGAAGGTCTAGTTATGAGTGAACCGATGCATAGTTTCCTTATTGAACTAAAAAAGAGCCGGAAGTTAATGCGTTTAACTGTAGTTGGAGACGGTGCAGTAGGGAAAACATCACTTGTTGACGCAATAACTAAATTTACCACCACAGAAAGTGATGCTTCTTGTGAGGATTTTTCTTCTGACATAAATATAAAGAGAACACCTTTTATGACTATAGAATCTTGGCATTATAGAGATATGGTCGTTCAGTGTTATGACCTTGCTGGACAGAGAACAGAAGGAGTGCATCCTTTAGATTTATTGTCAGAACAAGTTTTAGGGCATATTGATATTGTCGTTTATGTTTTTTCTTTAGCACAATTTTCTACATTTGAAAATTTACATTTATGGTTAGATCTTGTGCGAGCACAAAATGCTATTAATAAAACGGAAAATATTTCTATATTAGTAGGTAACAAAGCAGATTTAGGAAAAGAGATACCTGATGATATGATACAAAACTTGGTGGGTGAGGGTAAACCATTTTCTGCGTATATTGAATGCATTGCTATTCAAGGGAAAGGGATTAAAGAATTAATGGAAACCATATTTGATTTAGGTAAAAAAGTTATTGAACCCTAAAAACACTTTTCTCTTTTTATTTTTTAAAAACCACAATGCTTTTTTATCACTATCAGTTGTAAAATTATGAACATTAGTGTTATAATTACATCTTTAGAAATTGGGCCACCATACATTGGCTCTCTGGCGGGGGTAAGACGGTATTCTTATTCATTAGTTCAGAATTTAGCTAAAAATAACATTAATGTACATGTAATCTCTACTAATAAACCGTCAAGTGATGATGATCTTATCAATTGTCAAAACGTCCATTTTTATATTGTTCCATCAAGAAAAGAACAGAGAGATTTTGTTAGAAAAAGAGGAGGCACTATTAAAAGAGATTCAAAATACTTTTCTAAACAAGCTTTAAAGAAGTATTACGAAATAACGTCAAAAAACAAAATATCTATCATACAAACGGTTGGTTTTTCTGCCTATTACTTTCTTAAAGAAAAAAAGAAGGGAAAAATTTCTACTCCTATTATAGCTTCTTTCAGTGACACTGACGACAATAGTATCCCATCACTTAAAATGCTTAAATTTGCAGATCATATTTTTTGCCCTTTTACTTCAGTCAAAAAAGAAGTTGTAAAAAAGGCAGAATTATTGCAAAAAAGAATCTCTGTTATATCGTCATCTATTGATGGGATGAGGTACTCTCAGTATCCAAAATTGGAGGATATTGAGAATTTCAAGAATAAATATGATATTAGCACGTCTCACCCTCTCCTTCTTCTCCTTGGGCCTTTCACATCTAAAAGGGATCATTTAGAATTAGTTAAATTATTCCCTACGATCGTAAAAAACTTGCCAGACATTAACTTTTTAATTATTGGAGATGGACCTAATTTATCCAAAATTAAGGAAGAAATAGTAAAGTTTGAGTTAGAGGAAAGAGTTACAATAACAGGGTATATACCGGATAATGAATTACTCATAGCGTATCATATTAGTGATGTACTTTTATCTTCAACTAAAAGAGGTACATCAGCAACACCAATTATTGAAGCTATGGCTTCAGGATTACCAATTATAGCTTTACAAATACCCCCATATAATGAAATTCTTCCTATAGATTACAATTATCTTTACCCAATAGAAAAGAAAGAAAAAGCTATTGAGCTCCTTTTATCTTTACTTGGTGAAAAAGCAAACATAAAAAAGCTTGAAATGGAGTTAAAAGAACATTCTCTTAAGAATTACAACCACTCTGTTGTAGGAAGAAACATTATCAAGATTTATAAATCAATTTTAGGAAGTAACGAATAAATCGTGATTTTCACTTTTTATTTCTTAACAAAAGCAAAGATGGCGTATCATTTAGTTACTTTTAAATATAGAATCCTAGAATTAATTATTATAGTGAAGTTTATAACTATGAAAATTTAAGTAAATAGGAGTAAAACGATGAATTCATTCTTTTGCCCAAATTGTGGAAGCGCCATAGGTGATGGCGATACTTTTTGTCTTAGTTGTGGAGCAAAGTTGAGCACAACACAAGAACAAGCAAAATCTGGAACCCAACAACAAAATATTAGTGTTCCTCAAGCGGGTCACATAAGAGATCCAGTTAAACAAAAGGCATGGACCGACCCTGCACGATTTCCGAACCTTAGAGCGGGTATCTTTACACGTTTTCTAGCACTTATTATTGATGGTTTCGTAATTTCTTTATTGATTCCTGTGTTAGGTATAGGTTTTATTTACATGTTCTTTAAAGAAAGTTTTCCGGGTGAGGGAAAGTCAGTCGGAAAAAGTATGTTAAACTTAAAAGTTGTTGACTTTGCTACGGGTAATCCTGCAAGTACAGGGCAAATTTTTCTACGTAATCTTTGCTTAGTAGCTAGTGGTGGATTAGACATTTTTCTAGCACTTTGTAATAGTGACCAAAGAAGAATTGGAGATTTAATAGCTAACACAATAGTAATTGAAGATAAATAAACCATTTCCTTTTTAGGCGTAAAAAATGACAGATATTGAAATAGTGAGAAGACTACAAAGTTATTTAGATGCAGGAAATAACCAGTTAGTAATAACTGAGGGATTGCAATTAATGGATAGTGTACAAGAACTGTCTTTTAAACAAGATTTAGCACTATTAGTTACAAAAGCTTACTATAATGTAGGGAAGAATAAGCAAGCATTAGAATATCTTGATAAAGTAAAACATTTACAAGAAAAACAAAAAGACACTATTTTTTCTATTAAACTCGATATAGAAAGAGCTAAGAATCTTCGCAGAGTGGGTAAAATAGAAGAAGCTAAGCTAATCTACAAAAACTTACAATCCGAATTAGACCATCTTCCCAAAGAACTTCAGACCACAATTTTACACAATTTAGCTAATATTTACATCGAACTTGGAAAGTTTCCTAAAGCTAAAGAATTACTAGAAGATTCAGTTGCTATCGATAAAGAAATTAATAATCTAGCAGGAATATCGATTAACTTATCAAGTATGGCAAGTCTTGATTTTTATCAGGGAGATATTGACAAAGCGTTGGATAAATACAAAGAAAGTTTAGCATTAAGAGAGAAACTAAACGATAGTTTGGGGATTGGAACACTGTCGTTAAATATTGGCTCTATATATGCATCAAAATTAGAAAAAAGTGAAGCATTAGAGTATCTTGAAAGAGCTTACAATATTTTTTCCATGCAACAACATGAAAAAGGAATTAAAAATACCCAACAAATTT
>CAZEQQ010000310.1:3444-3835 GCA_964514425.1 uncultured archaeon | reverse complement strand
TACAATAGTTTTTTCTTTTCTTTTTTAGTTTAAGCTGTTGTGAAGTATTTTTGTTCTGATTTTTGTTGTTTATCTAGTTTTGAATCCTTTTTGTTAACACGTGGTCTTAATGTCCTTGGATCTTGTCTAAAAGTAATTTGCATTTTTTTTAGAAAAGTATTCATACCATCTTGTAATGAGTATATTCTAGAACTTTCACCGCTTTTTCCAGGAATACCATCAAAAACCATAATTCTATCACTTAGAAAGTTTAACATCATAACATCATGTTCAACAACAATACTAGGCATGTTATAATGTCCCATAACTCTCTTTATAACCTTAGCAACAGCTACACGATCTTCAGCTGATACATATGCCGATGGTTCATCTAAAAGGTAAAGATGTGCTT
>CAZEQQ010000310.1:0-3434 GCA_964514425.1 uncultured archaeon | reverse complement strand
AATAGATACTCGCTGTAATTCACCCCCTGAAAGTTCAAATAAACGATTATCCGTAAGTTTTGAGATATCAAGAGGGGCAATTATTTCCGCTTTATGCCATCCGCTTGATAAAAGTTGAGGATTAACTCCTTTAAGATACTCTTCAACAGTTTGTTCTGATTCTGTGTATAAGTATTGTGGCTTATAACTCACAGTGATTTTTTGGTCTTTATTTTCTGATTTGATTTGTAATTCTTTGTCATCAGAAGAACTAATAAGTTTAACAGGTTCCGAAATTGTAGTAGGTTCTAGTACGTTTGCAAGCATCTTAACAAAGGTTGTTTTTCCTATACCATTTGGACCGATGATACCAACAACTTCTCCTTTATAGAGGCTACCTCCTTTACATGATAATGAAAATGTGTCAAATTCCTTTGTCAAATGCCCAAAACTTATAGCAACACGATGAGAACCAAAAAGTGTTTCATCTGCTATTTTTTTGAATATTATCGGCTCTGCTCTAAAGCGCATGTTTTCCGAAGGTATATATCCATCTAAGAACACGTTAATGCCTTCTCTTACAGAATAGGGGTGGCTAACAATACCATAAGCTCCAGCTTCACCATAATAGAGATGAATGTTATCACTTAAGTAATCTAAAATTGCAAGATCATGTTCGATAACTATAATAGTTCTTTGTGGTGAGCGCAATTCACTTATGTATTCCGCTACTTTTACTCTTTCCTTTACATCAAGATAACTAGTAGGTTCATCAAAAAGGTAAACATCTGCATCTCTAGCTACTGTCGCAGCAATTGCCAATCTTTGTAATTCTCCTCCACTTATTTTGCTGATATCTCTATCCCATATATTTGTTAATGAAAAATAATCTTTGAGTTCATCAAGAACACCTCTTTCATCCACTTTTTTTAGAAGTTCAGCTACTGTTCCTTTAGTAAATTTTGGCAGTCTATCCACACTCTGAGGTTTTGAGACAACTTTTAATTTATTATTTACTAATTTTTCGAAGTAACTTTGAGCTTCTGTCCCTCTATAATGTGGTATTATTTCATCCCATTCAGGTGGAGAATCAAACTTGCCAAGATTTGGTTTTAATGATCCATTTAGAATATTTATGGTGGTTGTTTTTCCTGACCCATTTTGTCCCACTAAGCCTGTAACTTGCCCTATTTTCGGCATTGGTAAACGATGGAGTTTAAACCCATTCATACTATAGCGGTGTGTAACTTCTGAATCTAGTTCTTCTGGTAAATTAATTATTGTAATACAGTGGAATGGGCATTTTTTCACACAAATACCACATCCGGAGCATAAAGATTCGGTTATTCTTGCTCTTCCTTTTATTGTCTCATCAAACCAGATAGTTTCATCTCCAGTTCTTACTCTAGGACAATACTTATAGCAAACTTTCCCACATTTTTCAGGATAACACTTTTCAATATTGATCACTGCAATTCTAGTCATAAGTTTCATATTCCTTTTCAAATAGCATTTAAAAATGTAGAGATTTTGATTTTATAGTAAAAATGTGAACTCTTCAATTTTTAAAAATCAATAAAAAGGTTCCTAGAGAGAATAAAAAAGAAAGTGTTATAGCGTTTCTAAGCCTATAACAACTGTATATTCATCAAATGACCACTCTTTAATATATCCTTCAGAGGGTTTGTTAATTTTTATTTCTTTCGCCAATGTTTCTTCCTTGAGAAAAGTTATGAATTTGGTTATAGTTGTATTGCCAAATTTGTCTGCGGAGATAGTTAGTTTTATCGATTGGGTGTATTCCAGTTCTTTTTCTTTTCTCATTGTTTGTATTCTACGTATCACGTCACGGATATAACCTTCTTCTTTCAACTCATCAGTTATTGTTGTATTGAAAAGAATTTGGTAGCCTAATACTTCTTCACCTTCAAACCCTTCAGTCACCTTTATTTGATAGTCAACGTCTTCAGGTGTTATTTCATAGGTTTGACCATTAATTGAGAGGTCTATGTTTTCCTTTTTAGATAACTTAGATACATATTCTCTAGATAGATTGGTGTCTAATTCTTCAAAATATTTCTTTACTTGATTGATTGCTGATTTCACTTTTGGAGCAAGAACTTTGAAGTTTGGCTTTATTAGGTAAGAAACAATATCTTCAGATGTTTTCTTTATAACTACTTGTTTTACATTCAGTTCATCAGCAAGTACTTTCTGATATTTCTCCGCTAGTTTCTCTTTTCCTAAAGGAGCGACTATTATTAACTCTGATAATGGTTGTCGTAATTTTATATTTGCAGATGCACGAATACTTCTTCCTGTCGTTACAAGAGCTAAAACAGCATTCATCTCATTTGACAAGGTTGGATCTAACTTACTTTTTGTTGATTTAGGGAAATTGCACAAATGAACACTTTCCTCTTTGGAAGGAGATAATCGTTTAACCAAGTTTTGATAAATTTGTTCAGATAGAAAAGGAATAAATGGTGCTAAAGTTTCAGAGAGAGTTGTTAAAATTTCATATGTTGTTGTTATAGCGGATTTTTTATCGATGTCTAATTCTTCTTTCCAGAATCTGCGTCTTGATTGTCTTAAATACCAATTACTGAGCTTATCTATCACAAAACTTTCTAATTTTTGTACAGCGATATGTACACTCAAATCGTTCATACTTTTTTCTACATCTTGAATCAAATAGTTCAATTCGCTAATCAGCCAACGATCAAGTTCGGGTCTTTCCTTAAGTGGAACTGCAAATTTTTTCACATTGAAATTATCCACATTTGCGTTAGAAACGAAGAAACTATAACTATTCCATAAAGTAAGAATGAACTTCTTCATTGCTTCTTGCACTATTTCGGGAGAGAATCTCATTCCACTCCATGTAGGATTGCTAAATAGATACCAACGAGTTGCATCAGCTCCATAAATTGGGATAACATCATCTGGTGAAACAACATTATATTTTGACTTAGACATTTTGAACCCTTTATCATCTAATACCAATCCCATTGTTAAACAACTCAAATATGAGGGCCGATCAAATAATGCGGTGCTTATAGCTAATAGAGTGTAAAACCACCCTCGAGTTTGATCCATTGCTTCAGTTATAAAGTCAAAAGGAAAGTGATTATCAAATAACTCTTTATTTTCAAAGGGGTAATGATATTGCGCAAAAGGTGCAGAACCACTATCAAACCAACAATCTATAACAAATGGTACTCTTGTTGCTTGCATGTTACATTCAGGACAGTTGAAGATAATGTCATCAACCCAAGGACGATGAAGACTGAAGTCAGCAGGTAAGGGCTGTTTATAGTGTTCTATTAACTCTGCTTTACTACCTATGAAAGTGTAGTGGTTATTGGGACAGGTCCAAATAGGTAAAGGAGTTCCCCAAAACCTATTTCGCGATATGGCCCAGTCTCTCACACTATCAATGAAATTGCCAAATC
>CAZEQQ010000309.1:0-3836 GCA_964514425.1 uncultured archaeon | reverse complement strand
ATAGAAAAAACTTCTTTTCTTACAAATGTCAAAAACTTTATCACTTGTCCTTTATGGGTTATTGGAATGATTTTAACAAATATAGCCTTACCTTTTACGATTTTAGCCTTATCTTATGGAAGTTTATCCATGGTTAATAGCATAGGGAGTTTACAAATAATATTTTTAGCAATCTTTTCTGTAGTTATTTTAAAAGAAAATCTCAGTTATTATGAAAAGATAGCACTTTTTATGATTTTAGTGGGGATAATGATAACGGGCTCAATAACAACAAACAATCATACAGAAATAGAATTTGTATTCTTCTGGAAATATTTCACATCAATCACTTCTATCATTTTTATGCTAACTATCTTTACCTTTTCTGTTATTTTTGTAATTTATTCTATGAAAAATCAATTCAACTATGCTCATGTCACATTTGCATTTCTAGCAGGTTCTTCTATGGGATTAGCAATAATTATTCTAAAAGGGATAAGTGTCGCCTTAAGAGAGTTATTAAGTGTATTCACATGGAATATTCTTTCTAACTGGATGTTACTTTTGTTAGTTTTTATTTACTTTATTTTAACAATTGTTGCTACTATTTCACTACAAGTAGCCTTTCAGAAAGGAAAAGGGATCATTTCTATTCCTATAAACAGCAATCTTATTTTTCTGCTTCCATTTCTTTACGGGTTAACAATTCTCAATGAATGGAGATTTTTACTACCTAAATTCAAAATTATCCTCTTATTAGGTATGATTTTACTCATAATAGGTTCAACTTTATTGCCTTTTGCTGCAAATAAAGACAAAATAGAGAAAGAAGAAAGTCTAATTCAAAATGTATTAATTGATTAAGAGTTTTTCATATCTTTTTTCCATTATTCTTTCTAAAATAGTTCAATACTAATGTTTTTATCTTTTACCGCTCTTTTCTTTCTTATGGCAGAAGATGCAATATTATGGAATTTATCCGATTTTTATCAAAGTATATCCGATTCAAAAATAGCAACCGATATGAAAGAAATATTAAAAGAAACAGAAGTTTTTGCTGAAACTGTAAAAAGTACTAAATTTAACAAAGTATCTGATGAAGATTTGCTCAAATGGTTAAAAACATTCGAGAAAATAACAGAAAAATCCGCTTATCTTGGTATTTACTCCTATCTTGTCTATTCTACTACATCACAAGACGTTGAGGTAAAATCCTTTTATTCTAAAGTCGAAGAATTTGAATCAAAGGTAAGTGAAAAAATGATTTTCTTCCCCTTAGCACTTAATACTTTAAGTGACAAAAGAATAAAGGAAATATTAAAGAATCCAGCTTTCAAACCTTATCACCACTTTATTACTTATAATAACAAAAAGAAAAAACACCAATTAACAGAGAAAGAAGAACAGATTATCTTTATGAAAGATTTGACAGGAAATAGCGCTTTTATCAAACTATATATAGAAATTATTTCTGGAGCAGAGTTTACTCTCGAAATTGACGGAGAAATGAAAAAGTTTACGTATGCTTCTTTAGGGGGATTAAGATATAGTACTGACCCTGCAATAAGAAGAAAAGTAGCTGAAACGTATCAAGAGTTCTTTAAAAAGAATGAACTAGTTTTTAGTCATATTTTCTATAATTGTATGAAAAATTGGAAACTCGAAATAGAAAAAAGGAAATATCAAAGCGTCATACAACCAAGAAACATGAGTAATGAAATCAATGATCAAATAGTAGAAGCTTTAGAGAAAGCTACAACAGAAAGCACAGCTATTGTAGAAAGATATTACAACCTAAAAAAGAAAATACTCAATCTTCCCGAATTAACCATAGCAGATATTTATGCACCTATTGGCACAATTGACAAAAAATATACCTATGAAGAAGGATTAGAGCTAGTCAAAACAGCTGACGAATATTTTACTCCTCAATTCAAAAAAATAGTAGAAGAAATAGCTAAAGACGAACATATAGACGCTACTTCCCGTACTGGAAAAGATGGTGGAGCCTATTGTAGCTACGGAAAAATAAAGAAAAATCCCTTTGTATTCACAAATTATGATGGGTCGCTCAACTCAGTTTTAACCTTAGCCCACGAATTAGGACACGCTATCCATTTCTACTTTATCCAAAGAGAACAAAATTATATCAACTTCAATACATCACTTCCTGTAGCTGAAATAGCTTCAGTATTCAATGAAATAGTGGTATTTGACTACTTAATTAATACAGATCTAACAAAAGAAGAAAAACTAGCTTTATTGTGCAATACTCTAGAAGGTAACTTTGCCACATCATTTAGACAAAATGCCTTCCACCGATGGGAAAGCAAAATCTATGAGATAATGGAAAATAGACAACCTACCACAAAAGATTTCACTGATACTTTTGTTCTAGTTATGAAAGAAATGTTTGGAAAGTCCATAACTCAAATAGATGACATCTATTCTCACTTCTGCTTTGCTATATCTCATTTCTTACACACTCCTTTCTACGTCTATGCTTACAATATGTCTTACCTTTTAGTCGTAGCTCTCTACAAATATTACCTAGAAATAGGGAAAGAACAATTCGTTCCTAAATATATAGAAATACTAAAAGCGGGAGGTTCACTTACTCCTGGAGAAATGTTAATCAAATTGGACATAGACTTAAGTGATCCTTCGTTCTGGAAAAAAGGATTGAAGTATCTAGAAGAACAAGTGGATAAAATTGAAGAATTAGTCCACTAAATTCTTTTCTCTTTTTCTTAAACTTCATTCATTCTTTAATAACGTAAGTCATTCTCTGGATTAATATCATGACTGTATCTATAAACTACTAAGCTCTTCAGATAATACTTTTCACCAATAAAGCTTATATTGGAGATTTTTTTACTGTGTAATAATGAATGTAACGAAGACATTAAGAAGAGGTCGTATAATTTTTTATAATTTTTATATTTTCGCAATCGTTATCTCACTATTAACTAGTTCAACCGCAGAACATTATTTACTGCTCGAAGATAGTGGAGATACCAATAGCAAACACTCTCCAAATCAACTATTTGTCGATAAAAATGGCAATATTGTTACCATTGACCCAACTACAGGTTTTCCTATCAAACAAGAGGTTAGACCTGGAGAGATGGGTTATTATGATTATGATGCTATTTCTAGTCTATCAGGTACAAGCGACCAATTCTCCGTTGAAGATACTCTTAATGTCACTCACAGTCTAGACTTAAATGTAACTAGTCAAAATACTGATGGGACAGATGTAGAAGACACATTTACTATTGATACTATAACAAACTACACGAATAATTCTTTAGAGTACAATATTACATCCATAAAAGCTGTAAAAGATTATTACTTTGTAGAAAATAGTGATAGTGGTGATGTTAAAGAGTTAAGAAATGCTCATTACTCTGGCTTAGCTCAAAGCTTTGAAGTTAAATGGGATTATGCTGTTTTTTATGGGTCAAAGATTTTTCTAACTTATTCTGGACTTATGGGAGGAAGTTTGGGTGATAGTGAACTAGAGCTATTTCTTGTGGGGAGTGATGGAGGACTACCTGATATGTCAAATATTATTGCATCTGATACAAATCACCCTTATAATCAAGATAATCAGTATTCAGGGATTAATTTTGCACTTTTCGATTTCGTTAATTCTACAGATCAGTATGCAATTCTTCCTAAAGGTACATACTTTGTTGTTGCAAATTTATCTGTAATTCCTTCATCTACTCCCGCAAAGCGATTTTGTTGGTTCATAAATGAATTAGGTTCAATAGGGGGTAAAACTTATCAAAGACCTGCTGGATTAAGCAGTTGGCAGAATGTCACAAATGATTTTGACTTAATGCTAGCTC
>CAZEQQ010000308.1:0-3848 GCA_964514425.1 uncultured archaeon | reverse complement strand
CAATGGAAGCTATAATAACTTCAAACGAGCGTATTGTTAAGAAAAGTCTTAAAATCCTTCTCTTTGATGTTCCCCTTTTTGATAGAATATCAGCTTCTCTTTCAAAACTTGAGGTAAAGATTTTTGATGATTCGAATATCATAAAGATGGATAGGAGAAGTGCGGGTATAGCAAAACCTATGAGTCTTGAAAAACTCACGGCGTAATAGCGGTTAAAGTTTGTAAAGAACTGTATAAGTTCATCTGTTAACTCAATTGTTGAACGTTCATCAAAATCCAATGAATAAGTTTTAGTTTGTAGAGCTTTTTGGATATCAATAAGCTCATATCTATTAATTAGTTTAAAGGTGCTGAAATCATAAATAAATTGATAAATAGCACGAACTGTTAAATACATTTTTTGTCCTGAAGACAGAATATTGAAGTAATTCGATTCTGTAGTAATAACATCAGAACTTTCAATTATAGAATACACATCATTAGGAGCATCTAAAAAGTTTGAAAGTCTTCTAATCTCTGCAACGCTAAAGTCTTCATAAATTCCTACTATAGTCATATTTAAGAAATAAGCAGGATCAGTTAATCCTTCAGTTGTTGCATAAAGATGAATAGTGTCATTGATTCCAACATCTATTAACCGTGCCAATCTTCCTTTGACTAAAACTTCATCGCCATTTATTGGCAATCTTCCTTCTGAAACAATATTTCCTAAATAATAGTCTGAATCATCAGGAACAGAGGAAAATTTATAGTTTAAGCTTCTAAAGAACTTTGGATCATAAACTTTAGTAAAAGTATAATACGCAGCTTTTACATCTACAATAAATTCATCTAATAATGTCCCTGTGTATAGGCTTTTTATATAATCTGTAGCCAGACTACCATAATTAGGGTTGATATCAGGTTGAGTTGCTTCACGATTAAGGAAAGTTGTAATTAATCTAGCAGAACGCATCTTATCAGAAGACATAGGATTAGTTTCATAGTATGATTCTACAAGAGCTGATTCTTCAGATAGAGAGATAATCATTGCAGAACCAAAAAGGTACGCTGTAACTGTAAAGCCTATGAAAGTAAGAATCATTCGCTTTTTGTTTGAGAACCATATTGTTGTAATTTGATAATAAGCATTCGTTAAAAATCTCCATACATTGAATATAGGGAGTAATAGTAAAGGTTTAGCGCCTACTTCACGACACAATAAGAATTGGAATCCCTTTTTTATATTCTTACGTGATAAGAAGGTGATTACTCCTAGTGTTATTGTAGCTATAGAAATGAGAGAATAGAATAGTAGTTGTTGTTCATTGATAAAAGCACGATCAGGTCTATACAGAGTTAAACTTCTCATTATTGGTTGAACGAGAAACTCTTCTGAAGAATAAGCGAATAAACAAACTGAAACATTTTCTCTGTAACTATATCCTCTTTCAGTAGGTAGGATATCAGTGGATATTGTTGAGTTATAAGTAAAAATAAAAGCTGTGTTTTGAAAGTGATAAGCGTAGCCTTTAGGTAAAGCGGGATTATCTAAAGTTATTGTTTTCATATCCCAAGTATTTTCCACTAAATCACCATAATACAGAACAATTCTATTTCCTGCTGTTGATGGAATAGAAAAAACAATTTTTTTCCCAAAGAATCCTTCGACATAATCATAATCAATAGGATTGTTTGATAAGAGTAGAGTTTGACTATACTTTGTAAGATCGCCTTCAATTGAATAGTCACCCCAATGAATTTTGTTTTCTTCAAAGAAGAAATAACTAATATTGTTTGTTGAGTCTGTATTTCTTTGTATTTTTATTTCATCGATTTCTTCTATTACATCATTAAATGTTTTCCTATCTAAATCTGTAAAAGTACCATTAAAAATATGGGCAATTCCTAAAATAAAGTCATCAGTAGGAATAGGAGGGAATCCTTCTGTATAATCTTGTTGATAGAAATACCAAATTATTCCATCATCATCTATTGTGATATCTTTTACATTTCTTGTACTTAAAGCATGAATATGAACTATTTCTAAACTAAAGGCATTAGTTCCTGAAACAATCCTTAAAGTTTTATCTCTCATATCATCTTCATAATCTTCATAAAAGGTGTAACAGAAATAAACAGTGTCATCTAAAAAAAGCACTTTCATGAATTCTATGTATGGCATCATTGTTTGAGAGATTGTAGTGATTCTAACAGGATTACTTCTTGTATTTGTTATTGAATCCCATTTAAAGAGGTAATAACTTCTAGAACCAGAAGCATCTATCCAGCTTACAACTGCAGAAAAAGTGCCATCGTCTACATGATAACCATTAATTTGTCCCCCAAAAGCATTCTGCCTTAACGTTCGTTCTACTGGAGTGCCATCAGATTGATAGAATATATGAACAATATCATTCATTTGTTCAGTATTGATATAGGCTAAAATATGTAAATCTCCTTCTGAATCGATAATAGGTTGTGATGAATAAATACCATAACTTGTATTATTAGGAATACCTGAATAAAATATTGCAAATTGATGGGTGGATGCAAATGTATTCAGATTTAATCCAGATGAAATGACTAAAGATATAATTATTGGTATTATTAGTAATAATCGTTTATTCATTGTTTGTCCTCTTCTTTATACTTAAAACTATTTTTTTAACGATATTATGCGCCCATTTAGGTACAGATATAGTTCTAAACGTTTTCATTATATGTTTAAACTGTTTGAAATTCATACCCTTATAAGAGTTTCTTAAGTTATTTGTGATTCAAATAAATGACTTGGAACTCTTAGAAAAATATATTCACAGGTTAGACATTTGAACAAAGTTTTTTTAGTTTGTAAATAGATTTATTAGAGGTCATTCTTTTTTGTATACATGAATTTAAAGTTAAGAGCTTTCATAATTTTTGCTTTACTTGGCTCAGGTTTAGTAGTTACTATTACTATTTTATTGCATAACATAAATGATAGTTCTGATCAACAAAATGATTTTATTTGGACATTTCCAAATAATTCAACCTATTTTGGAAATACTGCGAAAATAACTTACTTCATTTCAATGCACGATAAGACAAAACTAGCTACTGATGTTTATATTCCAAAAGACATTAATGTAAAACTACCTGCTATTTATATGCTAACTCCCTATGGACGAAACGCAGAAGATACAATAATTACTGCATATTTGTTAGCTAACAAAAATTACGTTGTCGTTACACAAGACATTCGTGGTCATGGAGATTCTGAAGGTAATTTATTGTTACCATTTGAAAGTGTGAAAAATGATAGTCATCAAACTCTTCTATGGATTGAAGAACAGAACTGGTCAGATGGTAAAATAGGAAGTTGGGGAGTTTCAGCTCTTGGGATTAGTCAATATCTAATGGCACCTACTGCCCCAGATTCTCTCCTATGTCAATTCCCTTTGATGGCTACTGCTGACCTTTATGAAGCAACGTTCAGAGGAGGTCAATTAAGAAAAGAAGTTATGTATAATTGGATGGAATTCTTAAACTTCCCTCTTGAGTCCTATGAAGTACTGAAAGAAAATGAAAAACTTAGCGAATACTGGGAAGTTGTTAGAATTGTTAATGACTTTGATAAAGTAGAAGTTCCTGCAATTCATCTTGGTGGTTGGTATGATATTTTTATTCAAAATACAATAGATGCTTTTATGGGCTATCAATATTATGGAGGAGAAAGATCACAAAACAATTCAAAACTAGTAATTGGTCCTTGGGTGCACGAAGGTCCACTTTTTGCGTCAGGTTATTTTCCAGATGGTGATGAAGTTATCTATCCTAATCAGAGTATTGAACAATATTCTATTCTGATGGATACAGTTTTTGAGAAG
>CAZEQQ010000307.1:0-3855 GCA_964514425.1 uncultured archaeon | reverse complement strand
ATTAGTGATTTGAGTAATAGAGGATTTGTTGACTATATAACTGGAAGATTACCTGCTAGTTATAAACAATTAACAGAAGCAAAAAAATAATTACATAATAAAACCATGAAAAGAGTCAATAATCAATATAATTAATCAGCACTGCAAGATAAACGAAAAAAACTTATTAATAGAATGTTTATGTTCATATAATAAAAGGAAAAACAGTACAGGGTGTTTTAGTGATAACAAAGATAAAAAATATATTTTCTGACGCTGATGTTAAACATGGATTATCTCTTTTTAATTCTGATGAAATAGCTTATGTTGAGAATTTAATCACCGAAGGTGACGATAAATATCTCATCAAATGCCAAATTAAGAACAAAGATAAAGTTGCTAAACCTGAGGAAGTAGTTCGTCAACTATGGATTTATCGTTTATTAACTGAATATAATTACCCTAAAACTAGAATAGATATTGAGAGAACAATCTATTTTGGTTCCAGGGATTCAGGTTCGGCAGATATTGTTGTTTTGCAAAATGATTTAGAACACCCTTACATAATATTTGAAGTTAAAAGACCAAGTAGAAGTGCAGGTCTAGAACAATTAAAAAGTTATTGTAATGCTGAAGGTGCTCCAATTGGGGTTTGGTCTAATGGAAATGAAATGATTAGGCTTCATAGAGAGGAACCAAATATATTTCTTGAAATCAAGCGTATCCCTAAAGTTTCTGAAAATCTAAAGGATATAATGACTGAAAGATGGACAATGAAATGGTTAAGGGAAAACGACGAGTTGGCCAAAGGAGATACTACACTTAAAAAGATATTATTGGATTTAGAGGAACTTGTTCTGGGAAATGCTGGTGTTGATCCATTTGATGAAATATTCAAATTAATATATGCAAAACTCTACGATGAGCAAAAAGGGATAAATGATCCAGACTATTCGTTGGAATTCAATGTGGGCGATCGGACTCCTGCTCAAGTTCATGAAGCTATTACTAATTTACTTGACGGCGCTAAGAATAAATGGCCGGGAGTATTTGAACCAACAGATGAAATAGAATTAAGAGATAATCATTTAAAAGTATGTGTTTCTTTTTTAGAAAAAATAAAATTGTTTAATTCTAACCTTCAAATAATTGATGAAGCTTTTGAATATCTAATTCCGCAAGTTTCAAAGAAAAAAGAAGGCCAATTCTTCACTCCACGTCCTGTTATTGATATGGTTGTAAAGATGATGGATCCTAAGAATAATGAGTTAATCATAGACCCTGCATGCGGTTCTGCTGGGTTTTTACTTCATTCTGTAATGCATGTTGCTGGCGGGACTCTTACTGGGGGGAATCTTCCACCTAAAGCTAAAGAATTTGCTCAAAATAATATTGTTGGCATAGATTTTGGTAAAAAAACTGTTAAGATATCTAAAGCTATTAATTTAATCGTTGGTGATGGTAAATCTCATATATTTAAAGATAATTCTTTGGCTCCGCAAACATGGAGTGATGAAATTAAAGTGGGTTTAAAACCTTTTTTAATGAGATTTAAAAGTCCTAAAGAAGATAGAGCGAATAGAAATAATTGCATACACTATAATTTTGATGTTTTACTTACTAATCCTCCATTTGCAGGTACAGTTAAAGAAAGAGAAATTTTAAGACAATATCAACTAGCCGAAAAGAAGGATGGAAAATTGAAAAATCAAGTCGGCAGACATATACTATTCATTGAAAGATCTCTTCAATTTTTGAAACCGGGGGGTAGGATGGCTATTGTACTTCCTCAAGGTTTGCTTAACAATTCAGATACAGAATACATTCGTGATTATATTTTTAATGAAGCTAAGGTATTAGCCGTTGTTGGTTTGCATGGTAACACATTTAAACCTCATACAGGTGCTAAAACTAGTGTTCTTTTCCTCATGAAATATGTTGAAGATGAAAAGAAAATAATTTCTGAATTAAAAGCACAATATGGGGACGATTTCATCAAACATATTGATTATCCAATCTTCTTCGCGACAAATCAAAAATCTTTAAAAAACAATAGTGGAGACTACATATACCTCACTGATGAAAATGGGAAGTTTATTCTGGATGAAAATAATCATACAATTATTGATCATGATTTAGACAAAATTGCGGAAGCTTTTTTGGAATTTGCTAAAGATAAAGAATTTGGTTTTGTGGAGATGGAATAATGGCGGTTGTATCTGTTGAAATGCTCTCAGAAGTATTAAAACATCACAGATTAGACGCTAAATTCTATGATCCAAAATATAAAATTGATTTTTCTAAAGGAAAATGGAAACCTATAAACTGTTTCTTGGATGTTTGCCAATATGGGATATCTCAAGCCATGACTGAAGAAGAGAAGGGTTATCCTATATTCCGGATGGATGATATCAAAGACGGATTTTTATTAGACGATGAAGTTAAATTTTTAGAAATCCCAAAAGAAAAATTCGATAATTTTAAATTAGAGGTTAATGATGTTCTTTTTAATAGAGTTAATTCAGAAGAGTTTGTAGGTAGAACGGGTATCTTTAAGTTAGAAGGAAATTATGTTTTTGCTTCATATTTGATACGATTAAGGGTTAAAGAAGGCACTGAAATCACTCCAGATTATTTAAACATATTTTTGAATACTAAATATGGGAAAAAACAAATTCATCGATTTTCTCGAAGGGCTGTCAATCAAACTAATGTTAATGCAGAAGAGTTAAAGGATTTTAAAATAGCTTTGATCGATCTCGATATTCAAAAAGAACTTACTAATATTTCTGATGAGATATGGAAAAACATTAAAATTTCAAAAGACTTGTATAAAAAAGCTGAAAACTTACTTTTAGAATATTTAGGCCTTGATGAATATAAAATGGATTATGAGTTATCGTATGAGTCTACACTATCTACCTCAATACAATTTAATAGAATTGATGCTCAATATTACCAGCCTGCATATTATGATCTAATAAAAGCAATAAAAAACTGTCCTGAAGGCTATTCAGATTTATTAAAATGTGTTGACTATGTTAAACCTAATTTTAATCCAAGGAAATATCCTGATAATGTTTTTAATTATGTTGAACTCTCAAATATTGATGCTTCAATAGGTATTATTAATATAGCAAGTACAGTAAGTGGGGAAGAAATGCCCACTAGGGCAAAAAGATTATTAAAAAAGGATGATGTTTTAGCTTCAAGTGTTGAAGGGTCTGTTCAAAAAATTGCATTGGTACATGATGAACATGAAGATTATGTCGCTACAAATGGGTTTTTCCAGTTTAGGTCGAAAAAAATTATGCCAGAAGTTTTATTAGTTTTATGTGGTTCTTTTATAATCCAAAAACAAATTGTGAGAGAATGTACAGGAACAATTTTAATGGCTATGCCTAAAGACTCATTAGAGAGAATTATAGTTCCCATTATTTCTGAAGAAAAACAAAAAGAAATAGCAGAAATCATTAAGGAATCTCACTCAGCTCGGAATGAAGCAGTTAAATTATTAGAAAAGGCTAAAAATATTGTTGAAGATGCAATCGAAGAACTATAAAGAGTTTATTGAAGAGGCCTTGTATGAATTAGTTCTAAGGTGGTAGTTAGGATCCTCAGGTCACCAGCTGCAAAATCTTAAAAAGTTAGGGGGGGTGATATAAGATCGCAGCATCCCAAGTTGGGTTGAGGATCCTGTAAAACCCTATATAATATTACTAATATATAAATGTTTATTATTTTATTATATAATATCAAATTTTTCAATTGTTAGGATCCAACCGGACTAATTACTATTTTTGCAGGTCCTGGTGAACATTGAATAAGTTGGATCAGGTGAACAGTAAACAATCATTCAAAAAGTAGACATAGGAT
>CAZEQQ010000306.1:0-3867 GCA_964514425.1 uncultured archaeon | reverse complement strand
ATTTTTTTTGTTATATCGGATAAATTTGACCCGCTATCATTCGAATAGATTGAATATTTCATCTCTTTTTGTATTGTTTTTTCATCTATGAAATTATATATTGGTAAATCTTTAAAGAAATCATTAATTACCTTTATTCCACTAAAAATAAATGTGTTTTCTATTAAACAAGAAGTTTTATCAACAATTCCCAGATTTCCTGTTTCTAGGTTTCTAAAAGCATATTCAAAATTTTTATTGTTACCAAATTCCTTATGAACTGAAATTTTACGATCTATCTTTTCGATAATTATACTTATTTTGTCTTTCTTTTTATTTGGATTTATTTTATAAATAAATTCTATCCTATCCTTTTCAATTTGAAAGTTTTTGTCTTTCTTGCTTGAGATTTCTATTTCTATATTAACAGAACTTAAAACACACTTCTCTTTGACATCATTTTTGTTACCTTCGTGATTGATTTCGCTAGTAACATCACTTTTACTATCACATTCTATTTTTTTTGTAGGCTTTAAATTCAAACGAGCTCTAAATTTTTTTCGTTTTTATTTACATTAAAAAAATACTCTTCTCCACCTAAAGCTTCATAAGCCGTAACAATACCATCTTGTGTAATTTTTCTAAAAAATTCAAATATCTTCACGAAATTTGTTTTTCCTGATGCATTAGCAACTATCATAACGTTCAAATCTGATAAATTGCAAGAGACAGAATCTATACCCTTAAAATTTTCTATCTCAATTTTTTCTATTTTCATAATTTATTCCTTATAGCTATATTTTTTCCTTCTTAATATCTTTTCTGCTTTGTTTGTGGGTGACCGACCTGAATTTCTCTGCTTCTTTATTTTTTTGGAATATCAAATTAGAACAAGTTGAATATATCTGATAGTATTTTATTCAATTTGTTTGTGTTGGAGTGGATGTCGTGGATCATCTTTTTTGTTTAACAATCGGAGCAATCCTTGATTGATATGAGAACAATTAAAGATTTTTTTAAAAAAATCAACCCATATTCTCTCTCCTTCTTCGATTTCCTTTTTTCCTTGTTTTTCTCTGTTTTTTCTACTATGGAACTATAATTTCCTTCTTTTAACCAATTTTTTATTTCTTCTTGAACATTTTCCATTATTTATTTTTAGTTAATTTGACTTAAAATTATTCTTGACCAATTATTGCAAATATTAGCAAAAACACTTTTTCTGTATCCAAAAAAGCAAAAAAAGAAGGAAAACAAGTCCTTAACGAATTTTAGAATAGGATTGAAACCTTCTTTACTTTAGTTTTACAAACCTTTCTTACTCCGTGAACCCCTGGTTCGTATCTTGTTTCTAAAACACCTACTTTATCTAGGTATTTTATTTGAGCGGATGTATTCGCTTCTGTTTGTTTTAATTCTTTTCCTATGCTAGATACATCCATTTCTTTATTCATTAATAGTTTAACTATTTCATATCGTGTTTTAGACGATAATGCTTTTGCTAAAGCTATAATATGTTTTTCGTCTTTTATTTCTAGAACATCTGCCATATTTAACACCAATGATAAGGTATAATATATAAATTACCTATTAATATTTAAATGTAATGTTTGTTTTAAAATATTTGACATAACAATGGCTTAATGTGCAAAAATATAGCATCTAGAATAGTTTTAAACCCTTTTCACATTTTATTCTTAACTTTATTTTCACAATTAATAAATACAACTATTTAATTTCTATTGTTATGGATAAACTTATTTCAGGTATAATACTTCAGTGTGTTCAAGCAGATATTACTGCTCAGAAAGACATCTCTGCAATTGTTAATGCGGGCTAATGCTTATCTTACTATTGGTGGAGGTGTTGCTGGTGCTATTCGTCGTGCAGCTGGTCCTGGTTTAGACGAAGAATGTCGCCCTTTAGCTCCATTAAACCGGGTGAAGCTGTTATTACTTCGGGTCATAATCTTCCTAATCCTTATGTTATTCGCTGTTTAGGTCCTGTTTTTGGTGTAGATCATCCTGAAGAAGAACTTTTAGCTCGTTGTTACAAGAATGCTCTTCTTCTTGCTGAACAACATAAACTTGATTCTATTGCTTTTCCTTCCATTTCCACTGGTTTTTTTGGTTTCCCTTTTGAAGCTGCGACTGATGTAGTTTTTCGAACAATTCTTGAGATTCTTCCCATTCTTCATTCTGTTAAAAAAATACGATTTGTTCTGTTTAGCAATAAGGATTTAGCTTATTACCAGCGAATATTTGAAGAGTTAGATGAATAATCACTATTACATAGTATTATTCTCTTTCCTTGTTTATGTAACTCATTAAGAAATTTTTCGAATTTTCTTCGAACACTATCGGAGCTCCACCTGTATGGACAAATAGTATATTCTTATTTTCCAGTTCCTTATTTTCTTCAATATGCTTCAATAGCCCCATAAAAGACTTAGCTGTATAAACTGGATCCATTATTATTCCTTCTTCCTTAATTACAAACTTCATTGTCTCGTAAACACTTTGGTCATATTCTCCATATCCTCCAGTTCTATATTTATCAACAAATTCAATTGATTGTTCTTCAAACTCGTATTTAGTTCCAAATTTTTCATTGAACTCTGTTATCACTTGTTTACTATCTTCTCTACACCTTTCTATTTCTCTTGACACACTTAATCCTAGTATTTTTGCTTTGGAATGGTATATTTCTTTCCCTAAAAACAGCCCTGTCACTGTTGTTCCTGTACCTACTGCTGCGACAATGTAGTCAAAATTCACTCCGTCTTTTTTACTTTGTTCTTCTATTTCTTTCATAGCCTCAATATAACCTACTAATCCTAGAGGTGAGTGTCCTCCAATTGGGATATAATATGGTTTCTCTTTTTCCTCTTCTAATTTTTTCATCAATTCTTCTATTGTTTTTTCTTTTTCCTCTTCTGTTACAAAGATCATATTTGCCCCAGATAGCTTTTGTATAAGTAGATTCCCATTTATTTCCTTCTCTTTTGGGATTGCTTCATTTTTTCCTAATACTATCACTAAATGTGTTTTTAATCCTAAACTATTACAGATAGCTGTTGTTAAGCTATTATGGTTTGAATGTGTTGATCCTGTTGTTACTATCGTTTTTTTCTTTTTTTCCATTGCATCTGCTAAAAAATACTCTAATTTTCTTATTTTATTTCCACCCAGTAGTATTCCCGTAAGATCGTCTCTCTTCATATACAAATTGGTATGAATTTTTTCTGAGATATTTTCTAACTTTACTATTGGAGTGGGTAAAATACTCATCTTTATTTTCTTTATACTTTTAATATCCATCTTTCACACTCTAAGATTTTATTTTCTTCTTGATTATATTCTTTTCCAATTCTTTTCCTCCTCTTAAAAGAGCTACAATTCTTCTCTTCTTTTTTCTTCCACACATGGTTGAGGGATTATCTTTTAAATAGTTCAATTTATTGTTCTAACCATGGAACCTATATCTATTGCAGGAACTATTAGGTCTGAAATAGGTTTGCGTAAGGGCTTAGAGTTACTGCTTTCACGTAGTACTGCTCTTGATACTGTTGAGCAATCTATTCGAATTGTTGAAGACAATGAAGAAGATTGGACGGTAGGAACAGGAGGATTACCTAATCTTTTAGGTGAAGTCGAATTAGATGCCTCTATTATGAATGGGAAAACTCTTCACTGTGGTGCTGTTGCGGGTATGAAACATCATAAGAATCCTATAACTATTGCTCGTAAAGTTATGGAACTCACTCCTCATGCATTACTTGTCGGTGACGGAGCTGATCTTTTTGCTGATGTTCTTGGTTATGAGCGTTCTGTTCTTCTTTCACAAAATGCTTCTGATATTTACACTGACTTTCTTACTGGTAAAGGG
>CAZEQQ010000305.1:1944-3872 GCA_964514425.1 uncultured archaeon | reverse complement strand
CTGGCCTTTATTGCTTCTATACATCCTACTACTATTGCTTCAGGTGCATTGTCACCACCCATAGCATCTACAAGTATATTCATAAAACCTCTCATTTAATTGATACCATAATAAATTTGCTTCTGAAAATTTCTTTATCATCTCTGTACACGAATACCCAGACGAAATAATTATTCATACGTGTTTGCGTTACTTTTGCTAAGGCAGTCAGTGCTTCATTTGCATATACCGGTTCTTTGTATTTTATATTAGCTACTCCAACGAGCGCAGCATCAGCATCAATAACTGAAATTGCAACGGATTCTGCAAATGAATATATATACTGTCCTCTTACAATATTCGTTTTTTTGAATACCATATCTGATGTAGTCATAAAAACAGCTTTACCGCCTTCATTCAGTTTTAATTCAGTAATAGTACCGACTATTTCTTCAGGTGCAAGAGCACGTACAGTATCCTTTATTCTTTCTCTTACTTCTTTTATTCCTAATTCGTTCCGGTAATTTCTAATACAGGGTACGCTGACCTCAAGGCTTTTTGCAAGCTCATTATCATTCATATATGGATTATCATTTAGCAATTTTTTTAAATTGTCTAATCTTTTTTGTTTTTTAATTATCGCTTTTGTCATTGTCTCCCTTAAATTTATCACCTGCTAACAAATTTTATTTTAGTATAGACTAAGATAGTAAATTTGTAAAGAGAAACACAAATTATTACTTTGAATTATTGTTAATAATACTCATACAACTTTGACTATGTTCGTAAAAATCACTTATTCTTACTTAAAAATATAACTGATGATCGAATATATATAATTCCCGAGTATATTGTTGCAATAATAGCCAGAGTAAAAATAATCTGAGGAATAAACCATAAATTAATGTAGAAAGCTAAAAGATATGCACAGACAGAAACAATCTGAAGATTAGTTTTAATTTTCCCATAAATATTTGCAGCAATAACTTCACCTTTCTGACTTACTACTAATCGTAACCCGTCGACTATGAGATCCCTTGCGATTATTATAACTACAGCATAACCTGGTATCTCCATTCTTTGAACTAGTAAAATTAAAGCGCTTGTAATTAGTATCTTATCCGCTATTGGATCAATAAATTTACCCAGGTCAGTAATGAGCTTTAATTTTCTTGCATAATAACCATCAAGAAGATCAGTAACTGAAGCGATTATGAATATGATCAAGGCAACCAAAGTTCCATAAGACTGATGAAATGTAAAAATCGGTTCACCAATCCATGAGGGAGTGGGTATAGCAAATATTATAAAGAAAGGTATCATAATTATTCTGGCAAAAGTAAGTTTATTAGCAATATTCATCTATATGACCTCCGCAATCAGTGAATCCTTGTCGATAGCTACAATTTTACAATCAACAATATCTTTAGGCGTAAGCTTTTCTTTACTGCTCACATATATTAAAGGATCTATTTCATATGCCTCCGCATATGATCTTCCTGTATAAAAAAGCCCGTCCTCTGAAACGCCTTGAATAATTATACTATATATCTTTCCTATTCTGTCTTTATTTTTTTTAATAACTATATCCTGTTGTATCTTTTCAGCAATAATACGCCTTCTTGTTTTTGTTTTTTTAGGAAGGTGTCCACTTATTTTATATGCAGCTGTACCATCTTCTTTAAAGTATTCAAAAAATCCGACACGATCAAACTTAGTTTGAGCAAGAAAATCACATAGATCATCAAAATCATTCTCAGTTTCTTGTGGAAATCCAACAATGAAGGTTGAACGCAATACTATATCCGGTATTTCAATTCTAAGCTTATTAATTAGTTTGGTATAATCTTCTTTAGAATCATGTCTCGCCATTAATTTTAAAATTTTGTCTGACGAATGTTGAAGTGGCATATCTATATAATGCAATACTTTGTCACAGGATTTTATAG
>CAZEQQ010000305.1:0-1934 GCA_964514425.1 uncultured archaeon | reverse complement strand
TATTAATTCCGGATAACAGTATAACATTCTAATCCACTTCAAATTATCAACTTTATTTAAGTTTTGCAATAGTAAATATAATGAGGGCTTTCCATATATGTCTTTACCATAAGCTGTTGTATCCTGTGCAACTAAGGTAATTTCTTTGATGCCATTCTTACACAAATCATTAACTTCAATTAATATATCCTCAATTGTTCTGCTTCTGAACTTTCCTCTTATTGAAGGAATTGTACAGTAAGTGCAATGGTTGTCACAGCCTTCAGAAATTTTGACATATGTGCTTGATAAATTATCTGATAATAAACGAGACTTGTTCATAAAACTTGTATCAGTCTTTGGTCCAAGTATAACTTTTTCATCTGCAGATTTAAGTATTTGTGCAATATCGTTGTATCCATCAATACCAACACATATATCTACTTCCGGCATAGAAGTGATAATCTGTTCTTTGTATCTTTCAACAAGGCATCCTGTAACTACTATTTTTTTTAAAGAACTATTCTTATCATTCTTCTTCTTAGATGTTTCAAGAATTACATCAATTGCTTCTTTAACTGCAGGTTCTATAAAGGAGCATGTATTTATTAAAGCAATTTCTGCTTCATCTATATTTGATGTGAGAATATATCCAAAATCAGTTAATGTTTTAGCTATTATTTCGCTATCAACCAGATTTTTCGGACATCCCAAAGAATTAATAAGAACTTTCGTCATGTTTTATCTCCTTATCAACTGCCTTTATAGCATCTTCAATTTCAATGCCATGATATATCAGCTTTGCAATAAGTTTATCTCTTTTTATTTCAGAATTAGGTTTAATGTTTATTTTTAGAAAACGTTTTATAAACTCTTTATCATTTATTTTATTATTTAACATAAGTTTTTCTAAAGAAGCATCAACAACATCCTCTTTGAAACCTTTATTAAGAAGATAAGCCTTCATTCGGTTTTTTGTTCTTTTTCCATTAATAAGATACGCAAGAGCTTTTTTATAACATTGCTGCAATTGCGTATCAAATACTATTTCTTCTATGAAGGTTTCTGCTAAAGTTTCTTTTTCATATATATAATTCTTGAAATATATTTCTTCATCTATCTCTACTATACTGCTATCATCAAAAGTAAGAATATATTTCCCTTTATTATACTCTTTTGAAACTATTTTTTTATCATTGTTCATCAGATGCTATTTCTGTTTTAGTCTCCTGTTTCTTGTCTAGTTCGAATGCTGTTCTTATTACTTTTTCAATTTCATCTGATATTGTTGGATTCTGCACAAGAAAATCTTTAGCATTTTCTCTTCCTTGACCTATTCTCTGATCTTTGTATGAGTACCATGCTCCAGATTTATCTATAGCTCCACATTCTACGCCAACATCAACTAAACAACCTTCTTTGGAAATACCATGTCCGTAAATAATATCAAATTCTGCAATCTTAAATGGTGGAGCTATCTTATTCTTAGCAATTTTCGCTTTTGTTTTGCTACCGATAATATTGTCACCTATTTTGATATTGTCTGATTTTCTCACTTCAATTCTTATACTTGAGTAGAATTTTAATGCTCTTCCTCCTGGTGTGACTTCAGGATTACCGAACATTATACCAACTTTTTCTCTCAATTGGTTTATAAAAATTGCGGTAGTTTTTGATTTTGAAACAACAGATGTAAGTTTTCTTAATGCCTGGCTCATAAGTCTTGCCTGAAGTCCGACATGCGCATCCCCCATTTCACCATCTATTTCCGCTTTAGGCACTAATGCAGCAACAGAATCAATTACTATAACATCTAAAGCACCGCTTCTAACTAAGGCTTCACAAATCTCTAATGCTTGTTCTCCGGTATCTGGTTGACTGACGATTAACTCGTCTATATTAACGCCGAGTTTTCTTGCATATATCGGATCTAGAGCATGTTCAGCATCTATAAA
>CAZEQQ010000304.1:0-3908 GCA_964514425.1 uncultured archaeon | reverse complement strand
TTTTCAGAAGAAACATAAAGTTCAGGTATGTAGTCCATTATCCAAGGATCTCTGCTAAATTCTAAAGGATGCTTTACAACTGATTCCTTTTTTAAATATCGTGAGATGTGGAAAGTACTTTCTAGTAATCCCATTTATACACACCTATTTGAACAGACCTATCCATAAAATCACAGTCTATAATGAAATTATTTTTGCCTTACTTAAACTTTATGACATTTTTTCGCAAATGGGTTAATTTAACACTAATTTAATTAGAAAATATTCTATTTGCAATTAGTAGAAATGTTAATAAAAAACATTTTTCACATAGCCTCAAATGCCTTTAGAATTCATTTCATCATCGCCAGCAAGAGTTTGTCTTTATGGAGAACATCAAGACTATTTAGGTTTGAAAGTGATTCCTAGTGCTATTACCTTGAGATTACAGATTACGGCAGAATTAAGTAGAAAGAGTCATATATCCGTTTATAGTTCGATTCAACAACAATCAATATATCTTTCTCCTTCAATTTCTTCAGTAAGCAAAAATCTTTTTTCTTTTCAATCTTATTTAGAAGCTGGAATTATTGCCCTTCAACGTCAATTCCCTCATTTTACACTTCCCAATTTTAATGCTACAATTGATAGTGCAATACCACCAGAAAGCGGTTTATCAAGTTCTGCTGCATTGCTTGTTGGGTGGATTAATCTTCTCGCAAAAATCTCTTTTATTACTCTTAAACCGAAAGAGATAGCAGAATTGGCATATGTAGCTGAGCATGATATTTTAGGTATACCTTGTGGTAGAATGGATCAATATTCTTGTGCTTTGGGAAAAGTTATTAGTTTAGATTGTACCGAACCTCCTGTTATTAATACTCTTTCAGTGCCTAATTGTAAGTTTATTGTTGTTTTTAGTAATATACCTAAACACACGAGTAATATCCATAGTAAAAAGGTTGATGAACTCAAATCTGTTGCCAATAAACTTGAAACTATAGCACAATTACCATTAACACATATAGATATTGAAGACTTTCAACATCTTTCACTATCACTCTCTTTAGATGAGCAAAGAGTTGCTCAAGCTATTTTATCCATCAAAAAAGACACAGAACAAGCTGAAGTTGAACTTAAGAAAAATAACCCAAGTTTAACCTATTTAGGTAAATTACTGACATCACAACAATATGCTTTAAGAGAAGGTATTGGTGTGTCTCTTCCTCTTTTAGATAAAATTGTTCAGACTGGGATAAATAATGGTGCCCTTGGAGGAAAGATTACTGGTGCAGGGTTAGGAGGAAGTGTTGTTTTACTTACAGATGGAAATGAAAAGCAAATAAGTCAAGCCATTGCTGACACCCTTAATCTTCCAAACTGGATTGTTAGTTCTGACGAGGGAGTAAAATAATTTTCTTCTCTTTAGAATTCTTTTTTTATGTTTCTTTTTTTTGTCTATTAATGTCCTCATTTACAGTTCATGCAATTCCTTCTATTAAAATAATCGAAGAAAACGACAATTTAGTTAATATTTTTTTAAAATCATTAAAAAAGCAATCTTTGGAATTACTTGATGAAGATATTTTAGTCATAGCAAGTAAAGTCGTTGCTATGGAAGAAAATCGTGTAATTTCTTTATCTGAAGTATCTGTTACACAAGAAGCAGAAGAACTTGCTAAAAAAGCAAGAGTAGATCCTGGATTTGCCCAAATTGCGTTAAATGAGTGTTCATATCTCTATATTGATGCTGTTCCTGGAGCAATAACAACTATAAGTAATGTGGGTCTATTAGCTAATGCTGGTGCAGATCAATCCAATATCGGTGAGAACAGAGTTATTCTTCTTCCAGTAGATAGCAATGCTTCTGCTAAACGATTACATGAAGCGTTTAAAGAACAAACTGGAAAAGATGTGAACATTATTGTTGCAGATTCTAGAACTATGCCTATGAGACTTGGTACTGTAGGCTGTGCATTAGGAACCTATGGTTTTAAATCTGTTATAGATGAACGAGGGAAAAAAGACCTATTTAGTCGTGAGATGCATATTACAAATCGAGCTATTGCAGATCAACTTGCTACTACTGCCGAATTATGGTTTGGAGAAACTGATGAGTGTATCCCTTTTGTTCTTATACGAGGATATCCAATAGAAAAAATTTCTTCCGAACAAGAGAGAGACATTAACTCTTTAATTACAGCTGAAAGTTGTATGTTTATTGGTCCTTTGCTTCCATTTATTAAAAGAAAAAAAGGAGATAACTGAAATGAGTTTGATATCGGGTAAATTAGGTAAACATACTATTGGAGACAATTCTCCGGTAAGAGTTGCGGGAATTATCAACCTTTCCAAAGCTTCTTTTTACTCTACATCAATAGCTACAACAACTTCTGAAATTGAAACCAATATAAAACAAATGATAAATGAAGGAGCAGAATATATTGATATTGGAGCACAATCTACACGCCCTATTCAGATTTATGGCGGTGAAGGTCGCGTTGATGAAGCAACAGAGAAAAATCAGATATCTCAAGCTATTGACATTGCTTTGGATATAATTGCTAGTTATAATCATGTTGAAATATCTATTGATACCATGAGAAAAAATGTTGCTGAAATAGCATTAAATAAAGGAATTAGAGTAATAAATGACATTTCTGGTCTCAAAAAAGAACCGGATTTAGCAAAATTAGTAGCTGATTTTGGAGCAGCTATTATTTTGATGGCTGCAAAAGAAGAGCCTGGCGATGTTTATTTGATACCAGATATTAAAAAAGAACTGCATCAAAGTATTACTTTAGCTGAAAAAGCAGGAATTGAACCGCACAAAATTGCTATTGATCCAGGTATTGGAAGTTGGGAAGCTCGCCCTTATCATCACGATTTCATTATTATTAATAATTTATTGGGATTCAGAGAGTTATCTAAACCTCTTTATCTTGGCATAAGCAGAAAAACATCTATCGGTAAAGTGTTAAATGATGCCCCTGCTTCAGATCGACTTTATGGTTCTTTGGGAGCCACATCTGTATCAGTTTTATATGGTGCTCATGTTATACGCACACATGATGTAAAACCTACAATAGAGGTAACTCGAGTTGTTGAAGCATTAAAATTTTATGCTAAAGAAGAATAATTTACACGAAATAAGCTATTAAAAACCACGATATTACAACTATGATAACCGCCACTAAATTCATTATTCCATATAATAACAAAGTTTCATCATCATACAACCGTGATATTTCTTTATTTATTCCACCTAATTTTTCGTCAATATCAACTAATATCTCATTTTTTTCTTGGCTTTCATCCTTCTCTTTTGCATTACTTAATATATCAATCAATCCATGCAGAAGTTTTTTATCTCTGATGGCAATTGACTTAGTTTTAACAGCATATAATTTTTGATGAAGTTTCTGTACAGTTTCTTCTGACAGTTTTGGTATCTCCCACTCTGTTTTTACATCAACAATAGAAGCCAAGAATTTTGCTTGTTCATCTACAAAAACTGAATAAGGTATAGTTTTATAATCAAAATCATCAATTAACCTAAAAAATTGCACTTCTAAATCATGTTGATTCATAGTAGAGTAATATTTCAATGGATCTATTACCATGGCTACTGATTTATCATACAAATTCTGATATACTCTTTGTGTTCCTTTATCCGTTCCTGAAAGAAAACAACTATATCCAGGATGTGTATGCCACCAACCAACTAAATACTCATTTTCCTTCCCCTTTCTAATAAGGTCTTCAACAATTTGTACTAATGCATCATCATCCATTACAACAAATGTTGCAGTTTGTTTTTGTCTTCCTGTATCAATATCTGTAATAATAATCCTACCTTCTTCTTGATATCCTAATAATACGCCTGCTGATTCTTTTGAAGTATCTAAGACATCTATTGCCAATATTTT
>CAZEQQ010000303.1:0-3921 GCA_964514425.1 uncultured archaeon | reverse complement strand
TTCTTAAGAGAAAAAATAAAAGGCTTTAATTGCTTAATAACTTGTTCTTCCCTAATTTCTTTAATAATCTCTTTTGCACATCGAAGAAAAAGTAAGCGACTACTAACAACAAGCAAAAAACCTATAATTAGGAGCACTAAACCATAGATTGGAAAGAAAAACGTTATTATTACACCTGTAAGGAAAACAATCAAACTTAACCAAAAAACATACTCATATCTCATTTGAAACACTTTAGATTTAATTAAGGATTCTGACTAACCTTTTTTAAAAAAATTAGTAGAATTATTTAAGGTTATGTACAAGTTTCATCGTTTCATTAAATTCAACTAAAATAATTATAGAAATAAAAAGAGGAAAATCAATCTTGTCCTCTTTTATATTTTTTCACTCTAAACTTAGAAGCAGTAACAATAACAGCAGTAACAATGCCAATAAAAACTAAACTTGAACTAATAATAAGAATAAGAGTGCCAGTATCAATATTGGTTAAGGAAGTATCTGCTTCATAAACAATGAAAGAAACAATATCACTAGTTGCAACATTTAAAGAGGTATCAGTAGCTTCAATGAAGAATTCTATAGTGGTAGTAGCAGCAAAAGTGCCAAGAACAGAGGAGTAAATGGTGTCAGTGGAATCCATGCTCATGTTTAACCAAGTATTGTTGTTTATTCGATAAAACAAGAAAACTGAAGCAATCTCAACATTATCGGTTATATTGGCAGAAATAGTGATTTCATCAGTACTTCTAGGAGGAGAAGGAGAGTAAAGAACATCACTGATAGTAGGACTAGTAGCATCAAGAACAATAAATGAGTAAGTAGGACTAAAGGAAGTGAGATCAGTATCATCAATGGCAGCAACAAAGAAAGAAACATTCATGGTAGCCAAAAAGGGACCGAACTCAAGAGAATAGAGAGAACCATTAGCAATCATAGGAACGATAATGTAACTTCCTCCATCAATTTGAACAAAAAGGTTGACAGAAACAGTACCTATGAAATCAGTAATCTCACAAGAAACAGTAACAACATCGTGATCAGTAGGTTGTTCAGGAGTAAAAGTAACATTCGATATAACAGGAGGAGAATAGGCAGAGATAGAAAAGGAAATTGTTGAACTACTAGCAGAGTTTGAAGACGTATCATTGCTAAAAATGTAGAAAGAAATGGTAGAATTAGCATCAAAAGGACCAATAGAAATATTGTAAAGAGAACTCGAACCCGTCATAAGAAGACTAACAAAAGAACCGCTATCAATCCTATAAAAGAGTAGAACAGAATCTACCATAACATTGTCATAAACAGTGCAAGAAATAGAAATAGTATCATCGTCATAAGGAATTAGAGGACTGAAAGCGATATCGGAAATAAAAGGAGCAATAACATCGGGAGGAAGAGCAGGGTAAAGATCAAAAGAATTAGCAGAACCATCGATACTATAATTACCGTCGCCAGACCAATCGCTCCAATAGTTTCCAAAAAGTAAGGAAAGATTATACCACATATTACTGGTTCCATCATCTAAAGCCTGAGAAGTAGCACCACCATTGTCAATAAAATAGTTAGAATAGAGAACGTGACCAACAGAATTAGTAGATAAATCTACAGCATAAGTACTACTATTGTAAAAAATGTTAGAAGTGATAGAACTATTAGAATTGTAGTTAAGGAGAAGAGCTTTGTTATTGGAATAAAGACGATTAAGAGTAATATTACAGTAATTAGAGGCAATATCCATACCAGTAAGAGTGTTAGAGATGTAATTGTCTTGTAATAAAGTATTGGAGGAAGAATAAATATAAATGCCTCTTTCACCATAATCCATGGTGTTATTAATAACACTAGAAGCGACAGAATTTTGTAAATGCAAACTCGTTTTAATGTTAGAAGTAAAAGTATTGTTAGCAATAATAGAGAAAGAACTGGAAGAAAGATAAACAGCAGTTTGAGAAATGAAAGAAATAACATTGTCGCTAATAAGTGAATAAGCACAATTAACTAAATAAATGGCATTATCGGAAGCATTGTGAAAAGTATTATAGTATATTGTCAAATTATTTGAATCTTGACCTCTAATGGCTATTTTGGAGAAAGAGAAAGAGTTGAAAAATATTGTAGTATCAGAAGAATAGTAGAGTACAAAATCCTTAACTAAAATAGAAGCAAAAGTGTTTTCATAAATAGTATAATTAGTCGAATAAATGGATTGTAAGGCTATGGAAGTATGGAAAATAGTCTGATTAGTGATTGTTGCATTAGTACAATTCACCAAAATCAATTGACCATAAAGGGGATCAGTAAGCATTAAGTCATCTTGATTAAAGAAATAACCCAAAAGTTTACCATTTACTATATTATCAGTAATATTCACATTAACAAAATTGTCAGGTTCAGTCTCAGGGACAACTAAACCACATTCAACAAAAGTGTTGTTAAAAATAGTCAATGAATACAAAGTAGAAAAACTCATACCAATGTAAAAACTACTGAAAGTGTTATTACCCACTAAACCATCACTATTCCAAAGAAATAAACCTTCTTCATTATCAACAAAAGAATTATTTGTAAGAGTGAGAGAAAGAGAATTGCTAAAATAAGCTCCATAAAATCCGCCAATAAAAAGATTACTGCTCATGGAAACAGAATCACTTTGTTCAACCTCTATACCCGTATAAGAAATGTTGAAAACATTATTAGAAATAAGAGTGGTATCATTGGTAATAGTATACATATAAATACCATAACCAAAATCATCGTAAGACTGCAAAAAACAATTCTGAATAACAAAATGTTTGGTAGTAAATTCTATATAAATAGCATAAGTCTCATTGGTGATAATCTTATAGCCTTCGATACGGTAAGGATCACCAATATCTCCTGTTCCAGGAAAAGCATAATCGGTGAAATTAGCATCATTAAGAATAACAATGGGGTCGTGTTCTGTTAAAGAATCAAAGTCAAAAGGAAAAGAAGAACGAATGTTGCGGTTTTCATAAAAACTCAAAGAAGTATCCTTTACTGAAGAAGACAAAGATTGAAAAGAAAAAGGAGGGATGTCATAATTGGTGTAATCATTTAAAAAATGTAAGCTAGCGTCTACAACTGTAAAAGATAGGAAGAGTGATAATGCTAAAAAGATAGAGAATTTTTTCATGCACTATCATACTTACAATGACTATATAACTTTTATTTAGAAGAAGGAAGATGAAAAGATAAATTCATAGACGAATGAGGAAAACTTAACAATAAAAAGTAATTTGTAGCAAAAGAGAAAGGTAATGTGAAAAATATGACAAAAAAAGAAAAAGGAAAAAGGGATGAAGCAAAAAAAATAGTCATCAGAATAATAAAATTACCTTTAGGATTACTCTATCTATTATCAAAAATAGTGCCAAAAAATGAAAAAGTATGGGTTTTCGGATCATACAAGGGAGAATCTTTTCGAGATAACAGCAAATATTTCTTCTTATATGTAGCTAATAATCACCCTGAAATAAATTCTATATGGATTTCAAGAAATAGAAAAATAATAAAAGAACTGAAAAAAAATGGCTATCAAGCATACCATAAATGGAGTGTAAGAGGGATAATAAACTGTTTAAGAGCAAAATATATTGTTTACGACTATATTCTAGAAGCAATAAATGAATATGTTGTAAATGGTATAGAAGTGCAATTGTGGCATGGAGTACCAATGAAAAAAATAGGGTATGACCATCAAACTACAAGTAGTAAAATGATGAAAGTGCTCCATTCTAAAGGAATAAAAAGAATACTGTACAAATTATTTGTTCCACATGTATTCAAGAAACCTACATGGATTGTAGCAACCTCACCCAAACTTATTGACATCCATGCAAGAGCATTTGGGGTAAAAAAAGAACAGATACTGACAACAGGATATCCAAGAAATGATGT
>CAZEQQ010000302.1:0-3938 GCA_964514425.1 uncultured archaeon | reverse complement strand
ATACTGTTCAAAGATAAACAATTTTATGATGGAGCAATACCTAGCGGAAATTCAGTAGCAACATACATTTTACACAAATTAGGAAGGATGACAATAGAAGAAAAATACGAGCAAATGGTTGAACAAATATTAGCAACAAACGGTAAACAACTAGAACTTAATGCTTCCTCATTCAGTATGATGCTGATAACAGTAAGTCAATTACTTTATCCATTCAAAGAAATAATTATTGTAAACAAAAGTATAGTTGACGAAGAGAAAGAAGAAAAAACTGAAAATTTAATTCAAAAGGTAATGGAAAAGCATCAATACAATAGAGTAGTTATTGTAAAAGAAAATAGTGGAAATGAGAAAGAAGAAATTGAAGACATCTTACCCTATCTAAAGAATTACAATCTAAAAAATGATAAAACAACACTCTACCTGTGCGAAAATTATCAATGCAAAAATCCAACAAATGATGTGGAATAATAATAATAATAATAATAAAATACATAAAATGAAATAAAATAAAAAGAAGTGTAAAAAAGGAAAAGAAAAAAAAATTAAGTAACTAGCTAGTTTCTGTTTCTTCTACGAACCAGTAAGAAAATCGAAGATCCAAGAGTTAAAGTAGCCAAGAAAATCAAAGATGAATGAATAGAGAACTCAGAAACAGTTACTATGATATTAGCACTAAAGATTGCTGAAATAAAGACATTGTCAGCGTGATCTACTGCCCAAAGGTAGTATTCTAGAAAACTTCCATTTAAAGGACCAATAGTTACAGTATACCAATGTTCAACTGTCATCTCAGCAGATGTCCAAGTACCATTGTCTAACCTATAATAAAGAGAGACGTTTTTCACTCCAGTAGCATCGTTTACTTGAGCAGTGAAAGAGATGGTCTGATTATCACTAGGTTCCAAGGGATCCATTGTTAAGAATTTCATCACAGGAGGAGTAGTATCTTCTACAATGAAGGTTGTTATATTACTATATACCTTATTATAAGAGTAATCGTAAGCCACAAAGTAGAAATCTACTTTATCACCAAGCCCTACTCGCCAACCAATTCCCATATCTATGTAGTACATTGAACCAACACGATAAGCAGTGAAACTTTCCCAATATGACGAATCGTTGACACGAATATGAAAAGTAATACTCTTATCATAGTAATAAGGGTTGTATATACCAGTATTGTCAGTAGCTGTAATGTTGAATCTTAGACTACCCAATTCATATTCAAGTGGATCATCAGGTAAAAATGGTTCAACAGTGTATGCGATATTGCTAAAAACAGGTTTCTCAAGATCGCTAAACATAGCAGTTAAAGGATAATAATCTGCAGTATTGGCTTCTCCATCAATAAGGTAAAAGCCAGAAGTCCAATCATCCCAATAATTACCTTTTTCGATATCAGAAATATACCAAGTGCTAGGACTAGTTGTAGAATTGTCAAATCCAGATATGCCATTATTGACAAAATTATTGAGATAAATCATGTTTCCAGCACCCCAAGCGCTCTCTATTATAATACCGTAGGAAGTACAATCTTTGATTAAATTGGTTGAAATAGTATTAGAGTGAGAACTGGTACTTAAAGATATACCTCTATCTGCACCAATGATAGAGTTCTGATAAATGTGTGTACCTGAAGCTGTAATGAATCTCATTCCTGTATTTCCACCTATGATGGTGTTATAACCAAAATGACTAAAACCAAAATAACCGGAAACGCCATAACCATTTGTAGCAACCTCGATGTGATTATTAAAAGCATAAACACTAGTATGGTCAACATCTATTCCAGTATAACAATTGATTATTGTGTTGTTAAAGATAGTATTGTAACCACCTTTCTCAGAGAAAGCTATTAGACCTTTAGTTGCGGATGAATCTTCAAGGTAGTTATAGGTGAAATTATTATAAAATGAACCATCTTTCGGGAAAAAGCCAATCTTTAAACCACTAAGGCTAACCGCACTAATGGTATTGTTATAGAAAAGGTTATACGAACTACCTATCAAATGAACAGAATCCCAATTATCTTGATAGTTATTCTCAGCTATGTAATTGTAGTCAGAATAGTATAACAGTATTCCTTTAGTAGTGTCATCTCGATGATCATAGATAGTATTGTGCTCAACATTTATCGCGGTAGAGTTTTCTAACCTTATACCTGCATAATTTTCGTAGAGAATGTTCTTAGAAATATTGATATCTTCGGTTAAAAAGAGAACTATACCATTTTTATTTTCATTGCTATAAACAGTGTTATTAACGATATCTATTTGGGAAGAACCATAAACAGCTATTCCACCATGCATACCAGCAGTAGCAACATATCCATCCTTAACAGTGTTATTATAGATTGCTACATCTGTAGTATAACCTACATAGAGACCATGATGTTCAACTGCTTGAATGGTATTGTTTAGAAACAGGACATCTATGCTTTCAAATAACCACATACCTTCTTTACAATTATTTACTGTGTTTTTGTAAAAGGTCATATTATTAGAAATACCACCACCATAAATTGTTACAGCTGCATTATTATCTGCAAAATAATTTTCTTCAAACAAAACATGCTGATTGGTTCCAGATAAGTATAGACCTCTATAAGCGTTTTCAACAGTATTACTAAAGACATGAATATTGGTACTGTGGAAAATGGAAATACCATTCCAAGTAGCACCATCAATTCCATTGTTCTTGATTGCAACATCAGTACAGAAATTCAAGAAGATACCATCACCATTACTATTAGAAATTTCATTATGTGAAATAGTTATGTTATTGCAATGAACAGCATAAATACCATTATCTGTAGCATTAATTACTTGATTCTGTATAACTGAATTGTTTACGTAAGCAAGAAAGATTTGACCATAAGCAGGAGTATTTATCTCCAGAGAGTCTAAATCAACATAGTAACCTGCAGCCTTAGCATTAACTGTGTTACCAGTAATAGTAGCGGAAAGAAGTTCTGCTTTATTCCAAACATGAGGACGAGCTAAAAATCCATTGTTAACAAAAGTATTGTCAGTAACATTGATACTCGGACCTGCACCTTCAGACCAAAACAAGTCCATACCATAGCTATTGTTGGCGACAACATTATTAGATACTTCGATGTTAACACCTCTTGAAATCGATATACCATAATAATTCTCACGAATAATGGAATTTATGATTCTACCATTTTCTACCCAATCAAAGTATATACCATAAGTATTGCTATCGGTAGCTTTTTCAATTAAACAATTGTTGATAACAAAGTAAACATCAGTATTTTGAATATCAATACCTGTCTCATTAGTCACATCAATATGGAGATCAGAAATAACGTAGGGGTCAGAAGAAGAACCATCTCCTGCCCAAGAATTAGCAGCAGCTTGTAATGCAAAGTCTGCATTACTAGTAATGACTATAGGATCAGAAGGAGTGAGAGATAAAGGAACGGGAAAATCAGACGTAATAACATGAGAAAGAACGCGAGAATCCGATTGTCTATACATGAAATCAGAAGGATTCAAAGGTTCAATTTCCGAACTTAAAGAATTTTGTCTCTTTAGACCGTTATAATCGGTAAAGTAGTCATTTTCATAAGAAGGATAAGACGCAATAGACTCTTTTTCATCTTCCATTGTTGTTCGAAAGTGCTCAAATGTGATTTGGGTGTTTTCACCCATAGCAACATTACTAGTAGCCAAAACTACCAATAACATCGCTATAATAAGTAAACTATTTGACCTCATCAACTAAGATAATAATCCTATCTGTTTATAAATATAACTCCAAAATTATAAATATACACTACTGTAAGTGCTAAAATTGGTTGATTCTAACAAATATAATTGAAATCTGACAAAAAAGTAAATTAAATAAATCCAGAAAGAATAATAAAATCTAATATATTCTATACAAATAATTAGTACATACTATAAATC
>CAZEQQ010000301.1:0-3942 GCA_964514425.1 uncultured archaeon | reverse complement strand
TTGCTAAACATCTCGAATAAGGTGGTCTAATGTCCGAAAAAATAATCGTAACTGGTGGATGTGGGTTTATAGGTTCTCATTTAGTAGATAAATTAATACATGAAGGATATTATGTCGTGGTAGTGGATGATCTTTCAGCGGGAACAGATACAAATTATCTTAAACCCTACCAAGATACAAATAAAGCAGAATTCCACAAAATAGATATACGAGATTATAGAAAACTATCTGAAACTCTTACAGAAGATTATAAAGCAATATTTCATCTAGCTGCACAACCCGATGTAAAAGTAAGTGTAGACAAACCAATCTTTGACTTTGATGTTAACGTGAATGGTTCAATGAATATCCTTGAACTAATGAGAAGTAAAAATATAGATAAACTTGTTTTTGCTAGTTCAGGTGGAACAATTTACGGAGAACCAGAAATGCACCCTACACCTGAAAATTATCCTTTAGGACCTATAAGTAATTATGGTGCAGCAAAAGCTGCAGTAGAAATGTATTGTTCTAGCTATGCGTGTCTTTATGATCTTAATATAGTCTCACTGCGATTAGGGAATATATTTGGTCCTCGTTCAACTCATGGAGTTATGTTTGACTTCTATAACAAATTAAAAAAAGATAAACATAAGCTAACTATACTTGGAGATGGAAAACAGACAAAAACTTATCTTTATATTGAAGATGCTATTGAAGCTTTTTATTTTCTATCATTAAATAGTAGAAAGAACTATGATTACTACAATGTTAGCTCAGAAGAAACCATTTCTGTGACAGAAATAGCTGATGAATTAGTGGATTCTTTAAACTTACATGATGTACATTATGATTACACAGGAGGAGTAAGAGGATGGAAAGGAGATGTTATCTTTACCTCTTCTGATATGACTAAATTAAAAAAGAAAGGTTGGTATGCAAAAGTACCAATAAAAATAGGTATAAAACACTATGCAAAATGGCTAATAACGAACTATGGCGCGATATAACTACAAAAAGTTGTGCTCTTAACAACGACAATAAAGTTAAAAAGAGGTACTCTCTCTTTTAAATAGCAGTGAGTATTTTATACTGAGGTGATAAGATGAGCTCAGATGAAGATTTCGAAGAAATCGAAGAAGCAATACATCTTTTAGAAAGAATTAGTGAAGATACAACCGTTCCCAGAAATATCAGAGGCGCAGCAACTAGATCGTTAGACATTATAAGAGATCCCGACCCCGAATTGAGTTTAGCAGTGAAAGCAAACAATGCCATCGAGATACTAGACGAAATCAGTCAAGATCCTAACTGTCCCGCACACGCTCGTTCAGTCCTTCTTCAAATTATCACAGATTTAGAAATTCGTGATGTTTAAAAAGAAGAAAGGTATTTACTACCTTAATTCTCTTTTTTTATAGTTGTTCCAGGTAATATAATGCTTCCTGGATCTATTTTTTGACCTGGGAAAATTAAAGTATTAACTCCTAATTCGCAATTGTCTCCGATTATTGCACCAAGTTTTTCATAACCTGTATCAATGTACCTATCCTTAACTTCCATTTTAATCGTATCTCTAGGTGTTTGAGTGTTCACTGTCATAACACCCGTTGAGAAAACAGTACCTTCTCCAACAACACTATCACCAATATAGCACAAACGGTAAACTTTTGTTTTATCATAAAGAACAGAGTTCTTTATCTCGCTACCAAACCCTATTAATGAGTTTTCGTTGATAGAACTGTGATCTCGTATCAATACATTATTTCCAACAAAAGTATTCTTACCAATATGAATCGGACCATTTAAAACTGTACCTGAACTGATAACTGCATTATCCTCGATTATAACAACACCTTTTAATACAACATTAGGTTCAATTACTGCAGTTTTTGCTATTCTAGACTCGTTTAGTTGTGATAGCATTAACTTATTTGCTTCAAGTATATTCCATGGTTTTCCAATATCAATCCATTCCTTCTCCCAAATAGCTGCTGCAATCTTTACTCCAGAACTTATTTTATTGTTTAATGAAATTGCAAGCTTACCTGTTGTTTTTATGTCACCTATTATGTCTCCTTGTAAAATAAAACAGCCAGCGTCAACGTAATTTGAAATAGTATCATCCTTTGGCACATCGATTCTCTGTACTAAACCCGAATCATCTATTTCTACAATTCCTAAATCGCTAGTATCTCCCCTTAAAGTTAAAGCCATAGATAAATCAGATTGTGTGTTCTCTAAAGCATTAAGTGTCCGCAGAATTAAACCTTGCTCTGAAACAACATCTCCAAATAAAAGAACAAACTTTTCATCACTTTTTATTATACTTTCAACAGCAAGAATTGCAATGTCTATCCCTTGTTTTTCTCCTTGGTCGACATAAGTGATAGAAACACCATAATCGCTTCCGCTACCAAAATATGAACGAATTTGATCCCCTTTATACCCTATTACGATAACAATATCTTTTATGCCTATATCTCTTAATTCTTTTATCAAATAATATAGGATGGGTTTTCCTAAAATTTTTAGCATTGGTTTAGGTCGTGTTAATGTCAATGGGGCTAATTCCTCTCCTTTTCCTCCCGCTAAAATTACTGCTTTTAAACGATATCTTGTCATTTTTACTTTCTCACGTAATTTATTGATTATTTATGTAGCTATGATGTGTATTTACTTTTAATTATGAAACATATGTAATGTCATCTTTAAAGTTTATTGAAACTTCTAAAGTAAGAAATAAAATAAAAGATAAAGATAAGAAGAGAAAAAGAGTAAGATCAAGGTTTATCCTAAACTGGTGGCTCTATTGTAAAGAGTCTATGTTTCTCGGTTTTTTGTAGCTCTTCAATAATTCTATTTGCAATCATTCTTTTAATATCAGAAATCTTTAATCTTTGTTCAATATCATTAAATGAGATAAAAGGAAGTTGTTTTCTTGCAGCTATGATATCCCACATAAGTTTCTTACCAATACCTGGAATAAGCTGTAAAGCATGACTCCTATTAGTAATAGGTTGAGCTTTATTGAAGAAGGTAACAAAACGTTTTTCATTCTGATTAATAATTATTTCAATCGCTTTTTCTAGAGCTGAACTTGAAGTATTGGTCAAATCACTCATAGAAATAAAATGCTTAATCTTCTTTATATGGGTATTATCAGAACTCTCTTTTGGGAAAGGGATAACAGTGAATTGAGGATAGGGTTCTCGTTTAACTAAAATTAACTCAACCAAAGAAAACCAATTTGTCCCTATAGCTTGAATTATTGGCTCACGTTTTTTTGTTGATCCAAATTCTTTTCCGTCGGGAAGGTAATCTAAGACTATCAAATGAGTTTCCTCCTTTTTTGGAGCTTTAGCATGGGTAATAGGTTGAATAGGAAAATCATCAACTTGTGAGGATTTTTCTTGTTTAAAATCTTTATTCGGGAATTGGTTATCCATGTTTTACTCACCAACTAATTGTATATATGCATTTAACAGAAAATCTCTTTCAGTTGATAATAAAAATAGTAAATCATAAATATTGTGGTTAAAGTAAATAGCGATTAGAACTATTTTCTATAACCTATAATATAGTCAAAAATGGCTGATGCCTCTTTCTCAGTGATCATTTTAGGTTCTTTCTGAAGTAAATCCTTTAGCTCCTCGGGGCTTTCAGGAAGGATATTTACAACAGAGTAAGCAGAAAGAACAGAAAGCTTAAACTCTTTAACTAAATGTTCAACTATCTCACGAGAATCTTCTGCAGAAACATGTGCATTTTGGCTAGCATGTTCAAATGCAACACGTTGCAAATATGATAAATCAGAATCTTCTTCTTCATTTCTTTCTTTCAAAATATCCATAACCTCTGAAATTGTCAAAGGTTTTTTGTCTATAACTTTACGAGGCATATATTCCACATCAATAATTATTTCTTTTGCAGGAAATATTTTTATTGACTTTACTTTTTCTA
>CAZEQQ010000300.1:0-3949 GCA_964514425.1 uncultured archaeon | reverse complement strand
TGTGAAAAAGCCTCATAACTCATTGCCGCTGTATGTTTTTAACACCATAATTTCAGCTATTCAAGGATAATAGTAAAAATAAGTGATAATTATGCCCATTTACGCACTTCGAACAGCAATTGGTCAAGAGTCATCGCTCAGCTCTCAATTAGCTAGGCGTGCAGAAACACGTCAAGAGTTGGGTATTTACTCTATTCTTGTACCTAGCGGACTTAAAGGTTATATATTCATTGAATCATGTTCTATCGACGATGTTGAAATTCTTGTCGAAGGCATGCGCCATGTCCGTAAAAGACCTCGTGCATCTCGAGCTGAAGAGATTCCAATAGAGCAATTGAATCATTTCTTAATTCCTCGACCTGTAATTGAAGGTGTTGATATCCACGACATTGTTGAAGTTATAAGTGGACCCTTTAAAGGTAGTAAAGCTAAAATTATTGAAATTAATACCGCTAAAGAAGAAGTAACAGTAGAACTTTTAGCAATGGATCTTCAAATACCAGTTACACTATCAGGAGATGCAATAAGGGTTATTGAGAAGGCTTCAGGAAAGATTTCAGAAGATGATGAATATCTTCTTTAGTTTCTTCCTAATTTTTCAAAAGTTAATACAAATATTCATCTAAAGAATAGTTTGTTTTTCTTTTTCGCAGTGGTTGAGCAAAAATTTTCAAGTCGCGCTTTATACCCTCCGCCAATTGTTTGTCATAACCATAAACGGTATAAACTTTTTTTGGGCTTACCTTTTTTATAAAATCTAATGTTTCATAGTAATTTGAGTGCATTGAGAATGGAAAAGCCATATCAAAATTAGAATATGAAAATCTAGAAGATTGTCCAGTAATAATTGCTCTTTTTGTGTTGTATTCTTGTAAGAAATCGGGTAATTTTTTAGTTCCTCTAGGCAAAATGTAGATACTATTTCTTTCAATTGTTTCAATTTTTTCAAAATTTTTCCATTTCAGATTAATTCCTGATTCTTGATAGATGCTGTTAAGACGACTTGTTTTATCATCACAGAATATATCTACATTTTTCATCCAATTGTTTAAGAAACTCACTATTTCTTGTGTTCCACCCAATATACCAATATTCAGAACAGGCACTTTTTTATTCTGTAAATTATTAGTTATCCATTTTAGCAAGTTTAGCTTTATTGTATCTCTTTGTTCAAAATAAAGACCAGGGTTCCCATAGGTTGCCTCAACAATCATAATATCAATATCGCTTGGAATAGAAGCAATAGGAACAGTATCCATTATTTCTGTGCTTAAGTCGCCAGTATAACAAATAGTTTTATCATCAAAATAAAATATAATTTGTGTTGCACCTAAAATGTGTCCAGCGGGTATAAATTCAACATCTATACCTTCTACGGAAATTCTTTTATTGAATTCAACGTATTCCACATTTTTTGCTTGTTTGTTTGTAAGCACACTATAAAGTAAACTTGCTTCTTTTGTTGAAAATACCTTAACATCTTCAATAGGGAAAACTAGTGAATGATCTGTATGGGCATGTGAGATGAAAACGGAGGATACAGCATTTATTAATTTTTTATTAGACGGGTCAGCTAAAAAGGTAATGTTCTTTTTTATATCATTAATTATCAATCCCTTATCAAAACTAACTTTTATCGTCATACAATCAACCTATAATCAACTCAATAGAAAGGTAATGAGGGTACTTTTTCTAAGTGGGAAAATTTTGAAAAGAGAGGTTTATCTCTCAATTCTTTATAGTTATTTTCACATCAACTGCTGAAACACCTTTTTCTTTCTCATAAACAAAGAAAGGATTAATATCCATTTCATCGATTTCTTCAAAATCTCTTGCAAGTAAAGAAATTCTTACCATTGTATCAATGACAGCTTCGATGTCGGAAGGTTCTTCACCTCTAACTCCTTGAAGCAAAGTGTATGTTTTAATCTTTTTCAAAACATTTTCTGCATCTTTATAGTTCATGGGAGCTAAACCAAATTCTGCATCTTTGAAAAAATTTGTGTAGATACCACCAAGCCCAACCATCACCATAGGACCAAATTGAGGATCTTTCAAAATCCCTGTTATCAACTCTTTTCCATAAGGTGCCATAAACTGCACTTCTACTAATTCTTTAGCATCAGGATAATGTGGTTTAACATTGTTAATTATTTCTACAAAACACTTCTTAACCTCATCGAGAGTTTTTACATTGACTTTTACTCCGCCAATATCACTTTTATGTAATATTCCTTCACCTGTTATCTTCATAACAACAGGAAGACCCACTTCCTCAGCACACTTAGCTGCCTCATCAGGATTAGTGGCAACTTTAGAGCGAGGAGTATTTATCCCATAAGCCAATACAACGTCTTTTGCTTCATCTCCTAAAAGGGTAGTTCTTCCTTCTTGTTTTACTTTTTCAAAAATTTCTTTTACTTTTTCTTTGTTAACTTGTAATTCTGGTATTGGGTCAGCTTCTTTACGATTTTTAATTTCAGCATATTTAGCTAAGCCGCTCATAGCCATAATAGCCCTTTCAGGAAAGGGAAAACATGGGATACCGTGTTTCTTAAGAAAGTGTATTGATGGACCAATATTTTCTCCTCCGATAAATACTGTGACAATTGGTTTATCAGGCAATTTTTGATGAATTTCAAGAACACCTTCAGCACTTAGCTGTGGTTCAGTCATTGCTTGAGGGGTTAAGATAACAACAGCGCCATCTATACCTTCATCAAGCAAACAACATTCTAATACTTTCTTATAATCATCACCTGATGCAGTTCCTAATGCATCGATAGGGTTATTCAAACTTGCTGCTTCAGGGAGAAATGAGAGTTTCTGTTTCAGTTCATCAGAAATATGAGCTAATTCTAAACCCATTCTTTCTACAGCATCAGTTGCTAATATACCGGGACCTCCAGCGTTTGTTATAATCGCAATTTTGTTACTTTTTGGTATAGGCATATAGTTGAAGGCAAAAGCCATGTCAAATAATTCTTCTGTTGTATCTACTCTAATAACACCTGACTTTTCGAAAGCTACATCATAAGAGGTATCTGCACCAGTCATACTACCTGTATGAGAGGAAGCAGCTCTAGAACCAGCTTCAGAACGCCCTGATTTGACAACAATAACGGGTTTCTTTTTGGTAACATTTTTACAAACCTCAATAAACCACCTTCCTTTATCTATACTTTCAAGATATGCAAGAATTGCAGAAGTATGATCATCGTCAGCTAACGCTTCTATAAAGTTTGTTTCATCTAAATCAGCCTTGTTACCTAAAGAAACAAAGCTAGAATAACCTATTCCTTCTGCTCTAGACCAATCTAAAATACCAGTAAGAAGAGCTCCACTTTGCGAAAGAAAAGCAATTTTGCCTTTTATAGGGCTTTGATCAGCAAAGGAAGCATTAATAGGAGCTATTGTATCTATAATTCCTAGAATATTTGGACCAACAAGGCGCATACCATATTTTTTGGCGGTTTGTGCAATCTTTTTTTCTAATTCAGCACCTTCTGAACTAACCTCCTTAAAACCGGCAGTAATAATGGCAGCATATGGTGTCCCTTGTTTTCCTAAATCTTCAATCGTGGGTAGAACAAATTTTGAGGGGATACAAAGAACAGCAAGGTCTACAGGTTCAGGTAAGTCGTTAACGGACTTATAACACTTTACTCCAAGAAGTTCATCTGCTTTAGGATTAATTGGATACAATCTTCCTTGAAATCCACATTTAATCATATTATCTAAAGCAGCAAAACCGACTTTCTTTGGATCAGAACTAGCACCTATAATAGCAACACTATCAGGTCTTAGTAATTTTTGTAATTTTGTTAGCAAAATCTCATCACCTAATCTCAAATTCACCTTTCACATTTAAGGTTGTCTTTAAATCAATATTGATGGACGGTATTAAAAGTGTTTTAATCAGTCACTTTAACAAATGTTGCATTTTCTT
>CAZEQQ010000299.1:0-3952 GCA_964514425.1 uncultured archaeon | reverse complement strand
ATAAAAACTACAAAAGGGGATGTATAATCTAACTTTCCCCAAACTGCTTATTTTTACTCTAATTTTATCATTATACATTTGTAGGTGATTTGTATACCTATTGATTCAATAGTCTTCAATATACTTAGCCACATTTCAGGAGAGAAAGAAATTTCTTCATCTGACCTATTAACGACTCATGAAAAAGAGAAATATCTCGACTATTTAGAAATTATTGGATATTCTCAAAGTGGGTTTGAGAAAAAGGAAGTTTTTACAAACTTAGAACAATGTTCTATAGTCATTAAACTTATGGAACAAAATATTCCCCTTCATAAAATTATCTCTTTCCTTGATTGGAAAAAATTTGAAACTCTTACAAGTGCATTATTTGGAACAATTGGCTACTCAACTTGCACTAATTATCGTTTCAAAGATGATTTTAGGAAATATGAAATTGATGTTTTGGCCTATAAATATCCTTACTTATTTGTTATTGACTGTAAATTTCATAAAAATAAGACGTCATTTAAAGATTCAGTGACTAAACAAAAAGAACGAGCTGAATCATTATTTTATTCTTTTCCTCTATTGGGTGCAGATTTGATAAAAAGTTTATCTCTTCCTCTTAATAGAAAAATTCTTCTTCTTCCTCTATTGTTAACTCTTCACGACTCTACGATAATTTTACATGAAAATATTCCTGTAATCCCTTTTTTGAAGTTAAAAGGATTTTTGGTTGAAATTGATGAATTTAGAAGTGATTTATTCTATAGAGAGTTAAATTATAGTTGATTCTTTTTCCAAAAGATTTTTGTAGGAAATGCATTTATATTATACAATAAAAGTAAGATAAGTAATATATTGAGCTGAAAAAATTGGCTGCGCAAGAAGAAAGTCCATTTAAAATAATACGAGAACTTTTACAAAAGTTTCTTAAAGATATGCGTTTAATGAGAAGCTCTGCTGAAGATCAAGCTAGAGCCCGTGCTGAAGAAATACGCAGTATGAGTCTTGCTCCGGGAAAGTCACAGTACACAATCAACGAAGTTGATGGAATTGTAAGGAATTTTAAAGAAAGTTACGTTTCCTTATTGAGAGACATTCATTTACTTATTGTTACAGAGAGTACTTCAAAAATAAGGCGTGGTATAGAACAAGGATACATTAACGCAGGACTTATCACAGAAGAAATGATGAATCAACTTCAACATTATAAAATAGAAGTGGAAGAAGCAGAAAAAATAAAGAAACAAGCTGAGCAATATTCCAGTCAGTTAGATAGATTGGCTATGGACAATAGTAATCTACAAGCAGAAAACGTTTCTTTCAGAACAGAATTAGAAGAGCTAAAAGAGATGCTTGAAGAGAAGAACAGAAAAATCGAGCAATTAGCTGTACAAACTAAAAAGTTAGAGTTTGATGAATCGGGCATAGAAGAAAGAGATAATCTCATCCAAGAACGAGATAAAAATATTCATCAATTAAGTTTAGAAAGAAATTCTTTGAAATCTGAACTTGATAGAGTAAAAGTTGAACGCGATTCACTTACCAAACGTCTAGAAGAGACAGAAAATCGATTAAGGATAATTCAAAGTGAATCCGTTTCAAAAGAACAAACTATTTTCGAAGAACTCCAAAAACAACTTGAGAAGTCAAGAGTAACAATATTTACTCTTCGTAATCAATTAGCTGAAAAGGATGATTCTATACGAACACAAAAAATAGACATCAGTCAGAAAACTAATCAAATCGAAAAACTTAGAAAAGAAAATCAAGAATTGATAGACGAAATAGCTGAACACACAGATAGTATAAACAAATTGAAAAGTCAAAACAAAGTACTTGAAAAACGTTTAGCAGAAGCATCTTCGGAAGACAGAACATTAGAATTAAGTGAAATGGAACTTAACCTTAAAAAAGAAATAGAAAGTAAAGACAAAACAATCATACACTTGCAAACTGAAAAAGAAACTTTAGCAAAGAAAGTTGATGAACTACAAAAACAAATCCATGATAAAGATAAAGATATGGAGAGTTTAGCAGAAACTATGATTGTAAACCAACACGAAATCAGCGAAAAAGAATCAGAAATACATGCTTTACAGAAACAAATGGATGAAGTTATGTTACAATTAGCTGAGAAAGAAGCAGAAATAAAAGAAATGTCAGACCGCAGAAAGAATGTAACAGAAGAAAAGGAGAAAATAGCTGAAGAATTAGCTAGAAAAGAAAAAGCTGTAGCTGATTTGAGTCAAAGAATGGAAGAAACAGAAAACGAACTAAAGATAACAAAACAAACCATAGAAACTATGGAAAAACAAGGTACAATGTCCTCTGAAGAGAAGTATAGATATGAACTAAAATTACAACAAACACGAAAGAATCTTGAGCAATTAAAACGTGCTATGACTTCTGTCGAAGCTTTCTTGAATAATGATCCCAAATATCGTATCTTATACTTATTAAGTGATTTCAACAGACCTTTGGAGGAAAAAGATGTAACAAAAATCCTTAACATTAAAGAAGAAATCATGAAAAAGTATCTATTTGAGTTAGACTACTTTGGATACATAAAACGTACAATGCAAGGAAATAAACCGTTCATTGAATCGACAGGTATTCTTAGCCCACCTCTTTCAATCTCCAAAGAAGAAGAATAAGTCTTCTATTTTTTTCTATTAGAGAGTAAATCAGAATTACTTTCTAATTTGATATACTTTTCTTTAGCTTCAAATTTGGATAGTAAGGTTTGATCTGCAAGGATTTGTAAATTCTCGTTCAACTTGTAAAAGGCTTTTCTATTTAATGTTCTTTTTGTTATTATTTTCATTTTCAATAATTGCGATAAATGATAAGAAATGGTTGTTTTTTGCACATCTATGTTCATAATTAATTCGTCATAGGTTATACCTACGTCTTGAGCAATAGATTTCATCGCAATAAGCGCTAAAATAAACAACTTTGTGCTGTCTTCTTCTTTTGTCAATTCTTCCAATTTTTCAGAAACAGTCAAATCTAATAGGTTTGCAATATCTAAAACCATAGAAGTGCTAGCAATATCTAATCCATTGTAATAACACTCTTCGCAAATCTTTTTACATAGAAAAGCGGAGTTTTGTAAACTCCCATTAGTTATTCTCGCAATAATCTTGATGTTCTCAATAGTAAATGGTTTTTGTATCAAACCATTTTTTGATAACTTAACTTCCAAAAATTGAACAATATCATCTTCAGATAAATGGGGTAAAAATGTAGCTGGAAGAGTTTTGTTGAAGAGATCATAATCGTAAAAAAGAGTTAAACTCTTTAATCTTGACCATGCTGAACTAGTAAACACAAAAAGAATGGGTATTTCAGGAAAATCGAATGCTATAGCTTCTCTGAAAGAAATGAAAAAATCCAGTAAGTAGTCCGCATTATCTATAATTAAAAGAGATGTGTCATTTATAGATTCTTTTAGGGCTATTTCTCTTCTAAATTGATTAAGAGTTTTAGCTATCATGTAGCGATTTTTCTCATAACAAACAAGGTTTTTAGCGTCTAAAAGCACAACAGATTTAACTTTTTCATTTGTATCTTGGAGAATTTGAATAGTTTTTTCAACTAAGATACTTGTGCCTGAATGCGTTACTGAAACAATTACACCATCTAAAGGAGAACTTTGATTTTTCTTTGACAATAATTGACCTATAAGTGAAGCTATTTTGTGTATTCTAGGGGTAAAACAAGTTGTTTTTCTTATTTCGTCAAAAGTTGTATGAATGAAAGGATTGCTCTCAAAACCAAATGCTTTGAAAGGATTTAATGGTTCATAAGAAGCCATTCTTCCCTTTTCAAAGGCATCATTAACTAGTTTTGTGAGTTCATCCAACAAAAATACCCCTTTTTAAATGTGTATGTATACACAAATAACATCTAACCTATAAATATTTTTGTACACTTCGAATTGTTCGAATTATCGACAAAAATA
>CAZEQQ010000298.1:0-3984 GCA_964514425.1 uncultured archaeon | reverse complement strand
GCTTTCAACACTATATATTCTGAAGCACAACGGCGATATATGGAAACACTATCCGCTTATGCACGCCAGTTTATAGGTAATTTTGACCGTCCTGATATTGAACATATTGAAGGTTTAAGACCAACTATTTCTATTGATCAAAAAACTATCTCTCGTAACACTCGTTCTACCGTAGGAACTCTCACTGAAATTTATGATTATATGAGAGTATTATTTGCTCGTGCAGGTATTCCTTATTGTCCTAACTGTGGAGATGTTATCGATGCTCAACCTTCTGAACAAATAATTGAACAAATTTTTGCTTCTTTTGAGAATGAGAAAATAAAAATTATCGCACCTATGTTTGAGAAAAGAAAAGGAGAATATCGTAAAGAACTAAATCAATGGAAATCAGAAGGATTTAACCGGTTAATTATTGATGGGAGAGATGTGAATCTTGATGATGATGAAGTAAATCTTGAGCGATATGTTCAACACACTATTAGTATTGTTGTAGATAGGAATAAGTGTGAAAGAAAAAATGAAAATCAAATAAGAGAAAGTGTTCAACTATCTCTTGATCTCTCTCATGGTAAAGTTGTTGTTCAATCTGATAAAAAAGAAAGAGAATTTTCTACTACACTAGTGTGTAAAAAGTGTAATATTTCAGTTAACGAGTTCAATCCTCGAGACTTTTCTTTTAACACTTCAGTTGGAGGATGTCCAACATGTAAAGGAATTGGTTCCATTCCTCAAATTGATACTAATAAATTCATTGTAGACAAAAACTTATCGATGTTAGATGGTACGATAGCCACCATGACATCAAATAAAAAACATTTTACTTATGCTGGTCTCTCTATTTCTGGCTTCAAACAAATTATGAAAGAATTGAAAATAGATGTTACTAAACCTTTTAAGGCTTTTACAGAGGAAGAAAAAGAAATCATTTTTTATGGTTCTGGTCAAAAAGAATTTGATGTTGCGGGTAAATGGGAAAGTAAAGATGGAAGTTCAGTATGGGAATGGGAATCGCGAGTGAGATGGAGAGGTTTTATTCCTCTAACTATGAAAGCTTACTATAATATTACATCCGAATCTAGAAAGAAGAAACTTGAAGAATTGATGAGTCTCTATACCTGTCCTGATTGTAAAGGTACAAGGTTAAAGAAGGAAAGTTTAGCTGTTAAATTTCATGGCAAAAATATTTCTGAACTTAATTCCATGGCTATAGAACATTGTTACACTTTCTTTGATACTCTTGCTTTAGATGAAAATGAAAAGAAAATTTGTGGAGCACTAATAAAAGAAATTAAAAATAGGTTAGGGTTCCTCATTGAAGTTGGTTTACATTATTTAACCCTTGAACGTTCAGCAGCTACTATTAGTGGGGGTGAAGCCCAGCGAACACGGTTAGCAACACAAATAGGCTCAAAACTACAAGGTGTAACCTATGTTTTAGATGAACCCAGTATTGGTTTAGCTAATAGAGATAATGAAAAATTGCTAAAATCTTTACAAGCACTTCGTGATAATGGAAATACTGTTCTTGTTGTCGAACACGACGAAGACACGATGAGAAATGCGGATTTATTAATAGATATGGGACCTGACGCGGGAGATAATGGGGGAGAAATCTTGTTCTTTAAAGATCCACAAGACATTAACTCTGAAGATGCTAAAAAATCATACACTGCTAAATATCTATTAAATTTTGATGAAATACCTATCCCACAAGAGCGTAAACAAAGTGAACGGTTTATTTCTCTTTCTGGTGCATCTCACAACAATCTAAAAATGATAGATGTCAATTTTCCTTTAGGTACTTTTATCTGTGTTACTGGTGTTTCTGGTTCGGGTAAATCTAGTCTTATTGCTGATACTCTGTATCCTATTTTAGTTAATAAACTTCATAATGGCAAACAACAAGAGGGTAAGTACAAAGACATAGAGGGTGTCGAATTAATTGATAAAGTGGTTGTGGTAGATCAATCACCTATTGGTCGTACTCCTCGTTCTAATCCTGCTACTTATACAAATGTTATGGATCCAATTCGAGACCTTTTTGCTGTCCTTCCAGAATCTAAAGTGCGAGGATATACAAAAACAAGATTTAGTTTTAATACTAAAGAAGGACAGTGTTTAAGTTGTAAAGGATATGGATATGAAACCATAGAGATGACTCTACTTCCTGATGTTGAGGTTCAATGCGAGATCTGTAAAGGAAAAAGATATGATGATGAAACGCTAAAAATCAAGTTTCAAGGACATTCTATGGCTGACGTCCTTAATATGACCGTTTCTTCTGCTAAGAAACTCTTTGACAATCACCCTAAAATTAAAAGGATATTAAATACTTTAGAAGCTGTAGGACTAGATTACCTCAAACTTGGGCAATCTTCAACTACTCTTTCAGGAGGTGAATCTCAAAGAATAAAACTTTCTCGTGAACTAGCTAAAACTGCAACGGGAAACACATTGTATATTTTAGATGAACCTACAACTGGTTTAAGTTTTGAAGACATTAAAAAACTCTTGAACGTTTTACATCAGTTAGCAGAAAAAGGTAACACTGTTCTCGTCATTGAGCACAATCTGGACGTAATTAAACAAGCTGATTATATTATTGATCTTGGACCTGAAGGAGGAGAAGAGTTAGGTGGATTTCTAATAGGTTCTGGAACACCAGAAGAAATAGCTAAGATACCTGATTCTTTTACTGGGCAAGCTCTTAAGAAGATTCTCTCTAAAGAAGAACATCTAATAGGAGGGAAGAAAAAAGAAACGCAAAAAAAAGAAGCAGACATTTCGAAATATCTCTATATCAAAGGTGCCAAAAAGAATAATTTGAAGAACTTTGATTTACAAATACCAAAAAATCAACTTGTGGTAATTACTGGTCCTTCAGGTTCTGGTAAGAGTTCATTAGCTATGGACACTATTTTTGCAGAAGGACAAAGGAGATTTGTAGAAAGCTTGAGTAGTTATGCCCGTCAGTTCCTTGTAAGAGCAGAAAGAGCTGATGTTGAAGAGATTATAGGTTTAACTCCTTCAATAGCTATAGATCAAAGTTCTATATCTAATAATGTTCGTTCTACAGTAGCTACAACAACAGAGATTTATGATTATCTAAGATTATTTTATGCTAAGTTAGGAAAGCAATATTGTCCTAAATGTAATATTGTTGTAGATAGAAGTAGCCCTATAGAAATTACGAAAAAAATTATCTCTAAATATGCTGGTCAACAAGTAATTTTAGCTGCTCCTTTAACAAATGGAGAACTTAAGAATAGCATGAAAATAGTGAAGGAACTCCAGAAACAGGGTTTTAGTAGAATTAGAATTAACTCAGAAATAAGGTCATTGGAAGAAAATATCTCGTTTGAGTCTTCTGATACTATCGCTATCGTGATTGATAGAGTAAAGGTACAAGAATCTGCACAAAGTAGACTATTAGAAACTATTGAAGGTGCTGTTAAATGGGGTAAAGGAAGAATAGAAGTTGTTGACAATGACAATAATAGTGAAATTTATTCTATTTATTCTGAATGTGTTCAGTGTGGTTTTCAAGCCCCTGAAGATGTAGGCCCCAGACTTTTTAGTTTTAACCATTATTCAGGAGCATGTTCTAATTGTGTTGGTCTTGGTTTTATTCAAGAATTAGATATAAGGAAGATTATCGTTGATTGGGAGAAATCAATAGCTGATGGAGCTATCGGACCATATTCACGTTCCTCTCTAGAAAATGAATCTGGTTTTCGTCGTTCTCTCCTAGACGCTCTTGCTGAACACTTTGGTTTTACTTTAGACACACCTCTAAAAGATTTTACTCCTCAACAATTGGAAGGACTCTTCTATGGTTCAAAAGGGGAAAAAATAGCTTTTAAAATTGAGAAAGATACAGGTAATACCTCCTATTCATGGACTCAAGATAAAGAATGGATAGGACTTATTCCTCGTTGGGTTCAATATCTAAAAGAAACAACAAATGATGAATGGAAAGAG
>CAZEQQ010000297.1:0-3988 GCA_964514425.1 uncultured archaeon | reverse complement strand
CTACCATTGAAGCTAACATTGCAGAAGAATGTCCATCACCAATACCTCCCGCAAATACAATGTTAATACTCTTAGATATTTGCTGTCTAATAGAATCAAGATGCTCTAAAATACTTTCCCACAGGATCATGGATGTTTGTAAACCTATATGTCCACCACATTCATTTCCTTCTAGTATTAAATAATCTAACTCTTTCTTTAGAGCGTCTTTAAAAACAGATAAAGCGGGAGTGTGGATCATCACATTATCTACGCCATCCTTAACTCTGACACCTAAATCAGTCGTACCAGCAGCGATAAGAGCTACAGAAGGTTTATACTTCTTTATAGAATCTATATGTTGATCACGACGTTCTTTTATTACATCTAAACCAATAATACCACAACCATATGGTTTGTCTTGATCGAAGATAGTTTTAGCTTGTTTGATTAAATCATCAGCTTCTTTTCCTGTCAAACCACCCAAAGCTAAAATGGGTAAAGCACCATTTTTTGCTACCTCAACCGCAAAATCTAAATTGTCTGAAATATTTGCCATAGGTCCTTGAATTAGAGGATAGGTTATTCCTAATTGTGTTGCAAAAGGACTTTTTTCCTTAAATGGCCAAAATTTTGAAGAGTTATGGATCTGTGTAGAAATAGTTTGCTTAATAGTTTGAAAATAATTCTCTAAAGTTTTACATTTTTCTTTAATAAATGAAGCAAAACTTATATCAACACCTAATGGAAGTAAAGTTTTATTGATATTCTTATCACCAAAATAGCGATATTCTTTTACGAATTGTTCAATTCTTTCAACTTTATCGTGAGGAGATAAACCGTTGAATTCTTCTTTTTCAATTCTTTTAATCTCTTTAATGGCTTGATTTGCTAATTTTCCTGCAAATCGAAACTTATTGTCGAGATGTTCAAGAGCAACATAAGTATCATTTTCTTCTAATTTTGATAAATATGTTTTGATTGAAAGTTCTAATGGACATTCATCAAATAGATACGTTTGACCTTCAAGAACAACACCTAAAGCCCCTCCTACAAAAGCAGAAGAAAGATTAAAAAGACCAAAACCACCTTGAATGATAAAGGGAAAGCCTTTTTCACTAAATTCTTGAATAAGAATAAAAGAGGTTTTATTCCCTACTTTCCCACCAGCTTCATTACCTTTTACTAAAAATAGGTCTGCCCAAGAACTTTTATTTTTGGCTTCACTGCAATCTGTAACTTCAGCTACTATTAATTGAGAACGAGACAATAAGGAAAGTGAAGAAAATACTTTCTTTTCAGGAGTATAACTAAAGATAATTATAGGAATTTTAGCTGTTGAGGGAATGGATTCAAGTTCTTTGTTTGAAGATATTCTTACTCCCCATTTATTCTCAATCATAGCTTTTTGACTGGTATTTATGATAGTTATGATATCTTCTTTCGGCAATCCTTCCAAATCTAATAAACCAATACCACCTAATTTAGAAATTTCTATTGATAATTGAGGATTAACCAATCCTTTTGGACTATAACCCCAAATGGGATAAACTGTATTAAGTATATTTTGTAAATGTTTAGAGTTTTTCATTTTAATCGTTCCTTATAGTGGTATGTTCCCATGTTTTCTTCTGGGCGTTGGTTCTCTTTTAGTTATCAGAAATTGTAAAGCTGAAAGAACTTCTTTTCTTGTTTCTCTGGGAAAAATGACTTTATCGACATATCCTTTTTCAGCTGACTGATAGGGAGTAGAAAACTCTTTTTTGAAATCTTGTGTAAAATTCTGCAAGAGTTCTTCAGAATTCTCAAGATCTTTTAATTTATTTTTGTACAGAACTTTCATTGCTCCATCAGCTCCCATGACTGCTATTTCAGCAGAATGCCATGCTAAATTAATATCAGCACCTAAATGTTTTGAGCTCATAACAATATAAGCTCCACCATAAGATTTACGTAAAATTACAGTGATTTTAGGGACAATAGCTTCCGCATAGGCATAGAGCATTTTTGCTCCATGTCTTATGATACCTTCATGTTCTTGTTTCACACCAGGCATAAAACCTGGAACATCAACTAAAGTGAGAATAGGTATATTAAAAGCATCACAGAAACGTATAAATCTAGCAGCTTTGTCTGAAGCATGATAATCTATTGCTCCTCCAAGGAATAAAGGTTGATTCGCAATTATACCAATGGGGTAGCCGTCTAATCTAGCAAAGCCAACAACCATATTTTTTGCCCATTGTCCATGGATTTCAAAAAATGACCCAGAATCAGTGATAATCTCAATGATTTTTTTGATATCATAAGGTTCATTTTCTTGATGTGGAATAACTGTGTCTAACTGACTTTGATTGTTTTCTTTTATCTTTCTATTGCTTATAGGTGGATCTTCTAAATTATTAGGAGGAAGATATTCAAGCAAATCTTTCGTATAATCTAATGCTTCTTCTTCTGTTTCGCCATATAAGTGACAAATTCCTGATGTTTTGCTATGCACCTCAGCTCCACCTAAATCAAGAAACGAAATATCTTCATTTGTTACAGCTTTTACTACATCAGGTCCAGTAACAAACATAAAGGCATTATTTCCCCCCATAATAATAAAATCAGTTAATGCAGGCGAGTATACCGCTCCTCCTGCACAAGGTCCCAAAATAACAGATATCTGTGGTATGACTCCTGAAGATTGTACGTTGCGATAAAAAATATCTCCATATCCCGCTAGAGAATCGACACCTTCTTGTATTCTAGCTCCACCAGAATCAAGTAATCCAATTACAGGAGTACCAGTTTTTACTGCTAAGTCCATTACTTTACAAATTTTTGCAGCATGAGCTTTTCCTAAACTTCCCCCAAACACAGTAAAATCTTGACTATAAACAAAAACCTTTCGTCCATTAATTGTTCCATAACCTGTTACAACTCCATCTCCTAGAATTCTAGATTTGTCCATATCAAACTTAGTACATTGATGAAGAATGAAAGGATCCAACTCAACAAAAGAATCAGAATCTAATAAATAATCTAAACGTTCTCTTGCTGTTAATTTTCCCTTTTTATGTTGAGATTCTACTTTTGGTGCTCCGCCGCCTTCTAAGGATTGTTTTTTTAGTTCTTGTAATTTACTACTATTAGTATCGTGTAAACTTTTTAGATTCTCTACTTTCTGACGCATAGATGCATTTTAATAAAGTCATTTATAAAATTAATCAGATTTTATAAAGGCATAATTTTATGTTCATAGAATGAAATAAGTTTTTTAAAGAACCATAAAGAAGGTAAAAATAAGGGCTAGTGTTAATAAAGTATCGTTAGAAGAGAAAAATGGAGACTATTTTTGAAGAAAACGTTCATAATACTTTAATACTATTTTCCTTTTTGGCTCATAATGGTAACTTCTTTAGATAATGTGAAAGTTGTTTTAGTTGAAGAGACAAACTCAACTCAAGATTATGCTTTAAAGTTAGTAAAAGAAGATCCAGAAAATGCTTACTTTGTGATTGCAGAAAAACAAACTGCGGGTAGAGGAAGAAAAAACAATATTTGGTATTCTCCTGAAGGAGGATTTTGGGGGACTTTAGCTGTTCCTCTTAAAGAACTCTTATCTGAAAAACAATTAACAATCACTCATTATGCTACAGCTTTGATGGTTCAAAAAGCTATTAGTGAGGAATACAATGTCTATACAACCATAAAGTGGCCTAATGATATCTATTTAACAAACAAAAAAATGGGAGGAGTAATGGTAGAATATATTACAGGGAATACTAGTTATCTTAACGTTGGTATAGGGATAAATATTAATCTTGAGTACAATGATTACCCAAAGGAGTTAAAACATTCAATGGTATCAATAAAAGATATTTTGGGATATGATATTCCTAAAGATAATTTACCAGAACATCTGATTAAACAAGCTAAATATTATCTTTCTTGCGTTTTTAAAAAAGATTTTCTCCCAGTTATTAAAGAATTCAATGAAATTTGTCATAATGTGGGGCAAAAT
>CAZEQQ010000296.1:0-3995 GCA_964514425.1 uncultured archaeon | reverse complement strand
AACATCGAGAATGAGGTTGTTCCGAGCTTGAAAAGTATTATGCAAATGAGTACGTAACCTTAACAAATATTCTTATGTTCAAAAAAACACTAGCGAATCTATTTGTTTCAATACAACATTATGGCGTTAAACCAATTCTATCTGCATTGAAAAAAACCGAATTTTACAACGATAACCTGATTAAAGACTATCAAAGCAAGAAATTACAGAAACTAGTCTTACATGCATACAATAATGTTCCTTTTTATTATGATTTATTTAATCGCTATAAGGTTAAACCTGAAAATATCAGATCTGTTGATGATTTAAAGAAATTACCAATTCTTGAAAAAGAAACCATTCAAAGTAATTATAGTCGTTTACTTGCCACTAACGTAAGTAGAACCTACACGAGGAAGACAAGTGGTTCTACTGGAGCACCTCTAAAAATTACCTATGATAAACAAAATAAACTAATTGAAATAGCTTTAATGTTGCAATTTCTGTCAAACATTGGCAAAGAAATTGGTTCAACTGAGATTAACTTATGGGGTAGGCCTGGCAATTCAATTAATGAAAGGATTTTGCGGTATATAAAAGGTTTTATTTACAATAAAAAATTAAAAGACGTATATCAATTTAACGATCAAGACTTTTCTGACTTAGCAAGAGAACTAAGCAATTCTCCAAATATACACTTAAGAGGGTTCACACAGGCAATATACCTTCTTGCCTGTAAATTAAGAGACAACAACAATCCAATTAATATAGATGCAGTTAGTGTAACAGCAGAAAAACTATTTGAACATCAGAGAATCCTAATAGGGAAATACCTCACAAAAAATCTCTATGACCAATACGGTTGTGGAGAGGTTAATAGCATTGCGTTTGAGTGTAATATTCATAATGGTCTACACCATTCGTTTCAGCATTCTGTTCTAGAAATTCTCGATAAAAGTGGCGAGATAACTAATGATAGTGGCGATGTAGTTGTTACAAATCTTGATAACTATGCAATGCCTCTTATCCGTTACCGTAATGGAGATATAATAAAACTTTCACACAAATCATGTTCATGTGGTCGCTCAGGTAAGTTGATCAAGAGTATAGAGGGAAGGCTTTATGACTTCATTGAAGGAGCAAATGGAGAAATAATCCACAGCGCATTTCTTGATCATATATTAGTTGAATCTAGTTTAATGGATGAATACAATATTCAAGAAATAAGAATAATTCAAACTAGTATTGATGAAATAGTTGTGCAATATGTTGCAAAAAAAGAAATTCCTGAAAATTGTTTTCGTGATTTCCAAGAGAAGTTAATCTATCGCTTAGGATCTCTAAATATCATATATGAAAAAAAGTTGCATATAAATGAAACGACTAACGGTAAACGAAGGTTTGTCGTACCGCTCAATGAATTCTTAAAAAATCCATCAGTATATGATGTTAAAAAGTATCCACATTAATTATGAAAGTTTTGTTTATTTCAAGCGGCAACTCCCAATTCGGCTTATCACCAATCATAAAAAACCAGGGTGATTCATTAAAAAGTATTGGCGTCAATATTGAATACTATTTACTAAATGGTAAAGGCTTTATAGGCTATTTAAAAAGCATTACACCCTTAAGGAAACACTTAAAAAACAATAAGTATGATATTATTCACGCTCATTTCTCATTAACATGTTTTGTTGCTGCTATTGCAGGTGCTAACCCATTAGTGGCTTCGCTTATGGGCTGGAATATTAAACTGTTAAAATATAAAATCCCAATTTATCTTTTCAACAAATTTTATTTTAATGCTTGTATTGTTAAATCAAAAAAGATGGCCGATTCTTTAGGGTTAAAAGAGCTATATATTATACCCAATGGCATTAATTTAGATCGTTTTTATCCTATGAATAAGGATACAGCACTGTCTTTCTTAAAATGGGATAGTAACAGTAAACACATACTTTTTGCAGCAGACCCAAAACGTCCTATAAAGAACTTATCTTTGGCGAAAGCAGCTTTTGATATTCTATGTAAAAAATACACTAACTTAAAGTTTCATTGGTTAGAGAATATTCCAAATGAAAATATGGTATATTTATACAATGCTTCAGATGTGGTGTTGCTAACGAGCAAAGCAGAGGGTAGCCCCAATGTAATTAAGGAAGCCATGGCATGCAATGCAAAAATTGTTAGTACAGATGTAGGTGATGTATCAGAACTGTTTGAAAATACTACGGGTAACTTTATTGCAAAAGATAACGCTGAGGATATTGCAAGTAAAATTCAATTAGCATTAAACTTCAATAAGAGTGTCAATTCTAGAGAAAAGATTTATAAATATAAATCTGAAAATATAGCCAAAGAAATAGTTGATATTTATAACTCTATACTAAATAAATGAGTCTCCATAATTTTTTTAACGAGCAAGTAATGCTAAGAGCTTTGGATTTATACAATGGCCTAAGCATTAGAAAAAGTTTAAATTTTCTTTTGAAAAGCCAGTATTGGACTTATGATAAGCATATTGAACACCAAAATCACCTATTAAACAAACTCATTGAACATTCATATAAAAACGTTCCATACTATAGGGATATATTCGATAAAATTGGAATCAAACCTAATGATATTAAAACACAAGAAGACCTGAAACTGTTACCTATACTAACAAAGGAAGAAATAAGAACAAATATTAAAAATGGTAAACTAATTGCTCAAAACTTCAAACCACAAGATCTAATTATCAACCATTCTAGTGGCTCAACAGGTGAACCATTACAATTCTTTCAGTGTAAGAATTCTGAAAGCATGAAGAAGGCTTCAGCTATTAGGGGATGGTACTGGATGAATTTTAGATTAGGCGACAAAATATTAAGAATTAGCCCTATTCCCCGTAAGGGTAAATTAAAGAGTATTCAAGATTTTTTCACAAGAACACAATATTTGCATATACCGAAACTTAATAACGAAGCGTTTGATAAGATTTGTAAAAGCCTAAAAAGTTTCAAGCCAAAGGTATTGCGAATATATCCTGATCCTCTTTTGTATTTATCAAAGTATATTATAAACAATGGCATTAACATAAATTTTGTAAACTCAATAAATACTACAGGGAGCATACTAACACAAGAAACAAGATACCTTGCGGAAAAAGCGTTTAACTGTAAAGTTTATGACTCTTTTAGCTGTGAGGGTGGAGCTGTTGTTTTTGAAAGCCCCCAGCACAATTGTTACTACTCAGCAATGGAATATGCTATAACTGAGGTTCTAGACAGCAAGAACAACTCGGCATTAAAAGGGTGCCTTGTTACAACGGATCTCTGTAACTATGCAACACCTTTTATTAGGTATAATACGCAAGATGTTATCGAATTGTTTATTGAAAAAAAAACTGATGGTTTTGGTTTGATGCCTATAAAAACAATTTACGGTAGAGAATCTGATGTTTTGGTTACTAATGACAACCAACTAATAATTGTTAACAATTTTACGGGGCTTTTTCAATCAATTAAAAACTTGGAACAATTCCAAGTCCACCAACAAAGCATTGACCGTTTTACTATTTATATAAAGTGCTCTAAACAAGCCGATTTGGTTAAAGAGCAGGTTTTGTCGGCAGTTAAAAACATCTTTCCCTCTGGCTCATCAATAGAAATAGAATGTGTAAAAAATATTTCTGCAGAAAAATCAGGAAAAAGAAGATTTCTTGTAAGGGATAAAAGTATTCTCCTTCCATAAATTATTATTAATGTCAGGCGCAGTAATCATAGAGGGTCATGTTCAGGGTCTTAGTAATACCCGTTCCCTTGGCGAGGCGGGTATTCCAGTTTTTGTGCTGGATAAAACCAACTGTATTGCCCGTTACTCAAAGTACTGCAACAAGTTTTTTATCTGCCCCGATTTTGGAAAAGATGAATTTGCAACGTTTCTAATTGAACTTGCACAAAAAGAAAACATTCAGGACTGGGTGCTTATCCCATCCAACGATCATGCGGTTTACACCATATCAAAGCATAAGG
>CAZEQQ010000295.1:0-3995 GCA_964514425.1 uncultured archaeon | reverse complement strand
AAAGAACAAAACAATATGAAAAAGAAACACTGAAGATGGTTGAAGACTTAAAGAAAAGAGAACTAGAAAAAGAAAGTTATCGCGTTGATTTTGTTAAAAAAAGGACACAAGCAGAATATGAGCAAAAAGCGCAAAAAATCATTTTGGAAACGAAAGAAGAGATTGTTAATGAGGTCTGGACTAAGATCACAAAAAAATTAGAACTATTTAGAAAAGAGAAAACTTATACTGACTATCTTCAAAAGAGTTTACTTTCTGCAACACAATTCATGCATCGTTCAGAATACAAACTAATAATTGATAAACGAGATAAAAAAATACTAGAAGAACTAATCAAGGAAATAAGAAAAAAAGAAAACCTGCAAATTGATATAGTAGAAGAAACCTTACAAACTCGAGGAGGATTTATAATTACAGATAACAGTAAAAGAATAAAACTTGACTACACTTTAGAACATCTCTTAATGGAGAAAAAAGAAAAAATACGAAATAAGATTATCGTATCTTTGTTTAAGTAAGTGATTACAATGTCGTTTATGTTTCCACCTAAAATGTTGGGCGTAACAATAATAGTAAAAGAAAAAGATTTCCCCTCAATTGTGGAAAAAATCGCTGAATTGGAAAGTTTTATGCTTCGAGAATCGAATGTTTTGGAAGAGTTATCATTAAATGAATATTGTCCTACAAACAAATTAGATAATATAAGGCAAATAGAAACAAATTTTCAAGATTTAAAAAATCTCATTCCGGAACCTAAAGAAAAACTATTAAAAAAATTGCGTCGTATTTATTCCGCTGTGCCTGTTTTAGACCCTATATTTACCGATTGGACCGATTTGTCCACTTTAGAAGAGAAATTGATTACGCTTATAGCTGATTTAACGGAAACCATTAAATCTTTAAGAAACGATCTTGAAAGTATAGATAAAGAAGAATCATTGTTGGAACTGCTAATTAAGGGCTTCAAGCAGCTTCAGACAGACTACCCTTTTGAAACAAAAGAAAATGAAACCACTCTAGTGGGAATACTTAATACTTCTAAAATAGAAGATGCAAAAGAATTTGCTTCAATGGTTTCAACCCATAGTGTTATTCCTCTTACACAAAATAAGTATATGATTTATGCACAAGGAAAGAAAGGTGAAATATCCCGATTACAACGATCTTTAAAAACTGTAAGGTGGGAAAACTATGATTATCAAGGTTCCACTAATTCAACTAAAGTAGAAATAATAGCTGATTTTACCAAAAAGTTTCAGCAAATAGAACCTAAATTAAAGGCAATAAAGACAAAATTGAACGATTTTGCTTTAGAAAATAGACTAATAATCAGGCAACTAGGATTAACCATTGATAGTTATAAAAATATTATACGAATGTATATTGCAGCGAAAAAAACAGAAAAAACAGTTATTATTCAAGGATGGATACCCAAAAGAGAGTATACATACTTTGAAACCGAACTTTATAAGCATTCTACAACACTAGTTCTGCAGTCCGATCCAACAGAAGAAAGCAAAGAACTAAGAAATATCCCTGTTGTACAATCTCAAATATCTGCTGTTAGGGCTTTTCAATCTTTAGTAGGATTATATGGATTGCCATCAGCTAAAGAGATTGACCCGTCTTTATTTTTTATTTTTACCTTTAGTCTATTTTATGGAATAATGTTTGGTGATGCAGGACATGGATTGATCTTTATTCTTGTCGGATTATTGGGTATAATGGCTAAAGGATTAAAACGGTCTATCCGTCAAGTCTTTCTTTTGGTTCTATTTGTAGGTATATCTTCTTTTATAATGGGTGGTTTTGTATTTGGAGAAGCTTTTGGATTTCATCTTCATGATGTTCTTCATATTCACTCCCTATTTGGTTTCCCCTATCCCCTCTTAAGCCCTGTTGAAGATTTAATAGATGTATTTAATTTGACCTTAATTATAGGTGCTATACATATTTCTTTGGGTTTAATCTTACGATCCATAAACCAAATATTGCATAAAGAGTTAGAAGAATTAATTAAAGAAACGTGGGCTCAAATGTTTTTATACGGAGCAATTTTATACTTTTTATCCTCTCTACAAATTATTTCATTTGGCATAGATATTCCTATAATAATAGCCCTTATTTGTTTGATTTTTGGTGTAGGTCTAACGCTTTTTGGACAAGGAATATATAGTATCATCACTAAAAAAAGCATTTCAAAAATATTGAGTAGTTTTCTATCGGGCACAGGTATGGGTTTAATGAACCTTTTAGAGTCATTTAGTGGTTTCGTAAGCGGTACTATCTCTTATGGTAGAATATTAGCTATGCTCATAGCTCATACTGTCTTTCTCACAGTTATTAATACTTTGGCTGAAGGTCAATTTATACTTGTACAGATCATCATTTTAGTGATTGGGAATGTTTTTGTATTAGTTTTAGAAGGATTACTGGTTTTTGTTCAAGATTTAAGGCTTCATTTTTATGAATGGTTTAGCCGTTTTTACAAAGGAAGTGGTATACCATTTCTCCCTGTATATGTATTCAATAAAACAATAGATTCAGGAAAAAGTGATAAATATGGTTGATGGAATAAATTTAGCTCTTATAGCAATAGCAGGTACAATGCTCACAATACTTGGAGCAGGTTATCCGCTCTCTAAAGGAATAAAAGCTGCTGCAGCAGCAGTGGCTCAAAAAAAAGGTTTAAATGTCTATATATTGATATTTTTAGCTTTAGCTGAAGCTTTGGCTATTTACGGTCTTTTAATAGCTTTTGTAATGTATACAAAGATTGCTCCTATCTTATCTGGAGAAATAGACTATATTCTAACAGAAACTGATGGTTATATCTTTTTAGCAGCTATGTTTATTATGCTAGTTTCTAACATTGGTGCTGCTATAACCCTAGCACAAGGCGAACCAGCTGCAATTGGTTCAATAACCGCTGATTCTGAAGTATTTACGCCAAATTTGATTTATCTGGGTTTAGGAGAAGCTTTAGCAATTTATGGTCTATTAATAGCATTCATCTTGCTTAATTTAGTTACTATTCCTATTTCATAGGTATTAAAAAAACAATAACTTTTTCCCAACTTCTCCTTTTTTTCTTTCTCGCTTTCCTGCTAACTCTAATTCTTTCTTGCTTAAGACAAACTTACCACTAAATCTCTTGTTTTTTCTATGGGAAAATTATATTCTTTCAGATAGAGTATCTTTGTTATATCCTTAATTTGGATTTCATATATTTTCAGAAAAGACAATAATACTTGTAATCCAAAATCGTGATGAAACCGTTCTTTCAATACTTCTAATTCTCTTGCTTTAATAGCTATCTCTAAATGAAGAAACATTTTGTCTTGCTCATACAAAGCTATACCTTTTCTTACTTTTTCTGAACCAAATGATTTGAGCAGTTCTAAATCTTCTACAAGTGAAGATTTTTTCATCATTTTTTCTATTTGTGTTTTATAAGGAAAATTATCTGTTAAAGTAATTGTTGATAGAGATTCTTCAATATCTACTTCTACAAAATCAGATTTGAGAATGACTTGGATGATGGTCAATAGGAGTTCATAATTGATAAAGAATAACACATTTTCTCTTTCTGATTTTTTTATTTTCCGCACTGATCCTATCATCTTTTTAAGATAATTGTTTTCTAAAGCAAATTCTATGGGCCATATATCTCCTACTCTAGAAAAAATGGTTCTAGCTATTTTGATGTCTTCACCATAATCAGAATACTCTAACAGTGTTAGTAACTCTTCAAATGACGAAACTTGCAAAAATTTTGAAATGAAAGCCGTTCGTCCGAGGAGTTCTTGAGGTTGGATGTTTATAACTCTCGATAAATTGATTTCGGCTCCCGCATATACATAGCGGATTATTCGCTGCAAGTTAAATACTTCAAATTTTGAAGTATATGCAATTAAAACAGGTTTAGCCCAATCTGGACAATGGCTCAAAATGAATTCAAATTGCTCTAATAAACTCTTTGTTAATAATTTATC
>CAZEQQ010000294.1:1681-3997 GCA_964514425.1 uncultured archaeon | reverse complement strand
ATTCCTTTTATCATAAGAATGAAACATAGCCAGTTCTTCAATTTAACAAAAAAAATAGAAAATATCAACGTTGTACTTAATAGTGAAATAGCTGAAACTCTGAACTCTCATCCTGTAATTGTTCATATCAAGAGTTATCCTGTATCAACGTGGGTAGATATTTACAAGTTTGTTCTACAAGGATCATGTGGTTGGGCACATTTAGTATCCTCTAGAGATGAGAAATCTGTTTACGATTATTTAGTACAAGAGCTATCTTCAGCTACGGAACCTTTCCCACATGAAAAAATGTATGAATTGTTAGATCAACAAACACAACTCTGTAGAATAAATTTAAGAAAATGGAAAGATGAAGGGAAAAGTGTAGAAGAATTATGGGAGTTAATGCAAGAGAGTCAAAAAACTATTAGTGGTAACACACACTTATTCACCAAAAATTGGCAAAAATTGACAACATGGAGAAAAGAAGAAAATGTTTTTGCCTTAACAGAGAAAAAGGAGGATATTGATAATTGGTTGCATTATATTGAAGAAATGTCTCAAGAAATAGAAGAAGCTCACCATCTACCTATCCTCTCTCATTCTGAAATATATAGAAGAAGATACTCTCCATGTTATAGGATTGTAAAAGAGCCATTAGTAAAAAACTTGTGATTCAGTTTTATGCCTTATATTTTTTCAATAACTAAAACAATGTACTCTTTAACAGTAAGAACTAATTGAGGTCTTAAAACATAATTTTTTGGTATTTCTTTATTGCATCTAGCACATAGTTTTGAAGTTTGAAGCCACATGATAAATTCGTCTTCGTGAGCGGGATAATGACAATGAGGACACAAAATAACTTTTCTTTTATCTGTTTTGACAAAATCCATGTAGCAAATGATGCATTTTAAATCGTCTCTTGTTGGTCTACCAACAGGATAAATGTCTTTACCATCTACTTTTATGGTGGTGTGACGTGTACTAATTGAAGTTATTTCTATACCAGGATCTCTTTCAGCAGAGCTTTGTGATGAAACCGTAGGTTTTCTTCTTTGTTGTTGAGTACGAGATTGACTAGTTTTAGCAGTTTTTGTAGTTCTAGCAGTAGAGGACTGTGTTCGAACTGTTCGTTGACCAGCTCTAGATGCTGTGGGAATGGAATCTCTTCTTCTTTGAGATCGTTCTACCAAAGGTTCAGAAGTGAGTAAAGTGCTATTTTGGCCACTACGTGAAACAGAAGAAGAAGAAGAAGAAGGAGTTGCTCTACGTGTAGATGTTGTGGTATAATATACTTGTTGTGCTCTTCTTTTTCTAATACTAGCGAAAATGTAATATCGTAAAAGCTGATAGATATAACTGATAATGAAGCAAAAGGCTGTAAAATCGATGACAGAGAAAAGAATGATAAAAAATATTATGAGACTTGTGAATAGAGTATGAAGACTAATTGGTAGGGCTCTTCCTCTTTTTATTTTTCTCTTAAAAGCTATCCCTGGCCATCTTTTTGAATGAAATTTGGAAAACAAAGAACCTAAAATTATGAGAGGAAGAAATAAAGAAAGAGAGATGAAATTGAAAAGAGTAGAAAAAAGAAGAAGGTTAACAACGATATTAGGACCATAAGAATAGGGAGAAATAATTGTTCCTACTATCATAATTAAATAAGGTAAAAGTAAAAACTGAAAACTAGCTGTAATAGCTTTATGCTTCTTATAATATAACCACTCCAAAAAGTAGCGAAGCAAAACAATAATGTAGAAAGTGCCAAATAGAATGGTTAAGGCTAAAGATACATTATCTTGAAGAAATAAATACAATAACCCTATAACAGTACCAATAATGGCAATGGCAAGATAAGTTTTAGAATTATTTATTTCCACTTTATGTTACTTCCTAGGATTATTCTCGAAAACTATTCTTTCATAATGTCTTTGATTGTTTTAAAACATCGGGCAGTATCCATTCCATCTACTTCTGTAGAAAGATTGTAATAGGATTGTTTGAGTTGATCAATTCTAAAAACTTCATAGCCATAATCATCTTCAGTAATCATAAGAGGATCAATTACTAATGCAATAGATTTTTTCCAAAAAGTTTGATATCTTAAATGTGTCTGATAATCGTCATTACTGAGAAATGGAGAATAACTAGGATGAGAATGTGCCCATCCTATAATAAAGTGATTAGGTTCCTTCTTTTGTAAAATTTCTGTAAAAACATTATGATTCCCGATTTCAACACTAACAGCGTTACCCTCAGCAACAGGCCAATAATCTTCAACAATGATTTGCTCTAAGGGGGTATCTTCAGCTGTAATATAACCAGTTAAAA
>CAZEQQ010000294.1:0-1671 GCA_964514425.1 uncultured archaeon | reverse complement strand
AGACCTATAACCTCGACCCACTTCTCAGGAGAGATAGAAGGATTAGCATAAGAAAGAGCATGTTTTGCTAACTTAAAATAAGCTTTAGTGTTTACAATTATTTCGAACTGTTTTTCAGTTTGTAAAATGCTTTTTGTTATTTCTTCTTCAGAGATCTCCTCTTCAGTTCCTAAATCATTTTCAGCGATAAGGCTGCGATTAAGATCTTCTATATGTTTTTCAATCTCAGAAAGACCTAACGCTTGCTCTATCTTCTTTATTTTTTTGAAAAGTTCCCGATATTCAGTAGGGATATGTTCATCATCGAAGTCATTGTCGGTCATACATTTACACCATTACATTAATAATAAGAAATAAAAAATTTACCAATAGTTTTTGGCATATTTTTTGTTTATTGCTTGTGCTTTTTTAACAAATTTCTTTTTATCATTTAGAAACTCTAAGGCAGCTTCTTTGTTGAAAACATCTTTGGGATTAACATACGCTCCATCGACATTAAACATAGCTAAGATCGAATGAACTACAGTTGAAATATTTTTAGCAGGAGACCAACCATTATTTTTTCCTATGAGTTCATTATCAACTAAAGCTAAACAAATATTCCTTTTTCCTGGATATTCAGAGGGATTGGGCCAAAAATTAGGGTGCCAAATAGGCGTGTGAAGTCTAACAAATGGAGGTTTATAAGGATAATTTGGACTATAAGCAATCTCTAACTTATACTTTCCATTCTCATAAGGAGTACCTTTAGGTCCTTTAAATCCTACAGCTAAATGTTCGATAGATTTTGATGCTCCAGGAAAAGATTTCACTTGGTCAATTATACCTTCTTTATGTAGTTTTCTTAACGATTCGTATTCTTTAATAATTCTTTGCTTGCGAATAATAGACACCTCTAAAAGATAGAAAGTTTTTCAATAACATTTAGATGGTAATAACTATAAAAATATTTGGAAAAACTAAAAAGACTCAAAAGAAAAAAGAAGAGATTGGAATAGATTAACTTTTTTCCACCTCTTACTGCACTGTTTAATTTTTTCATATAAATCCCACACCCTTTTAAAAAAAGCATCCTATAAATACAATCATAAACAGCATCGTCAAAAGGATTAGCATGGATATATGCTAACTGAACATCATCTTAAACCGCAAATCTAACAAGAGCAGTAACTACTAATACTGGAACTATTTTACCATTCCCTTGGTATAGCTAATGAGATTATGCGATATTTTTTTAATAGGATGAATCCCCAATAGATAAGATTCATCACTAGAACCCAGACAAGGTATTTTCCAACATAAGGGATCCAACTACGAGTAAAAATCGGTTGCTTGTTAGATACTCGAGGAACAAATGCAGGAGTACTCGTTCTATATGCTCGAAATTCTTCAGGATGCTTCTTATGAAGACGATAATCTTCAACATCAGAGATAATCATCAGAATAAGAATGAAAATTAGATACGCAAAAACATCTAGAGGACGAAAATAACCACTACCACCTATAAATGGAAAAGAAAAATAGAACGGAATAAGCATCATCATCAATGCTATATGTTGTGGGTGCCGAATATAGTTGTAAGGTCCATCAGTAACTATTTTAATACCTTTTTTTCTTCCTTTTACTAGATAGAAGATGCTTGTGAAAAAGAGTACTGCTCCTCCGATGAAG
>CAZEQQ010000293.1:0-4042 GCA_964514425.1 uncultured archaeon | reverse complement strand
AAATAATTTTGGAAACCGTTTTTTTTATCGTATAAGAAACCAAAAATGCTTCTATTCGTAGAGCCTAAATTCCTGGCAATAAAGGTAGATAAATAGGCTGAATAGGGATGAATAGGGAAAAGGTCTTTTAATTTTGATTTTACAGACGCACTATGGTTATTTGTGAGCAAATTAATTAAGTCATCCCATTTAGTTGAGTTCTCAAAAATTTTTGTTTGCTGCCTGCGCCATTCTTCAACATTTATTTTTTTAATGGTTGCTGCTATAATATGATAGGTCGTAATAGGTTCCATGCGATACTGAATAATATGAAACCTGTCGTTCATACGTGACAAATCCTCTTTTGGTATAGAGTATTGATGGGGTGTTCTGTGGCTGATTAAATACAAAAAGATGTTGTTCTTTTCACTTAATTCAGCAATATTTTGTAGCTGGTTAATAATTCCTGAATTGATAGAATCCATTACAGAGGTAAACTCATCCCATATGATGATAATCCCATCTGCTTTCTTTTGAGAAATTACCTCATTGTAAACTTCTATGAGCCATTCAGTAATTTCAGTATGTACATATGTCCAACCTTCTTCTGTTATTAGTGTATCTTCTAATACCTGAAAAAAGTCAACATCATACGCATTAAGTTTTTTAAGAATTTCATCTTTATTCGATACATAGATATTTATCTGATCATATTTCTTGATAAATGAATCCCAATCAAAAAGTGGACTGTTTACCTTTTCTATTAATCGTTCAAAATCACTGGTAGTAACTATATCTAACTCATTAAACCAAGGACTCTTTTTAATTGCTTTTTCAATTTGTAATGCAAATGAACGAATACTGGAAATACTGCCTGGAACACCTTTTAATACAATCGGGAGGAGTTTTTTGTTTTTCCTGAAATTGATCAATTTAGATTTTAAACTTACATCATCGATGTTGTTATTTAAATATTCTAAAATATTTTCATTATCATCTGAAAGCAAATGTTTGATTACAGAGGCAGCATGACTTTTACCAGTTCCGAAGGTTCCTTGGATCCAGATGGATTTTCTTAAACTTGGATCATTTGAATCAATCGCAGAAAGTGTTTTACGTAATACCTCATAAAATTGATCATTTGGAATAAACTGTTTCCAATAATTAATGGTTTCGTTCTCAATATTAAATACAGGATGAAAATACTCCTGCAACCCAATGATTTCTGAATATTTCATATTCCCACTATTTTTCAAGTAAAAGTTTAAGCACTTCGGTATAGGTTAAATCTTCACGTAATGAGATATTATCGAGACCCATCACTAAATCAACTTTTACAATTCCATTCTTATTTTCCTGCAATGTTCTCAATATATTTTGGAATCTTTCTTTTGATACTCCAAACTCCTTGTAAATTCCTTGCTTTTGTTCGGATGCATATAATTCGGAAACGGTTAAATTATATCTATTCTTATCATTGGCATAACGATAAATGGAATAGGCAACAGAAATTGAAGTTACATTTTCAAATGGAGCTTTTCTGATGATTGTTTCTGAATTTCTTTTTTGAATTTCCCAAAATTTGAATTTTGAGCCCAAAGGACTTTCTACGAACATGTTAATTAATGATGCCAACCCATTAAGTTTTGTACTGTCTTTTATGTCTTGGAAAGAGTTCTTTAAAATTGATTCTAAATCTTCTCTATTTAAAGCAGAGTTCCATTCAATATCTCGACTATACCACTTCACAATTGTCGAATTATAAATTAGATTAATCCAAATGATTTCCCATACTAAATCATTACTATTTTTATATTGCTTTTGTAGCATCATTCCAATATCACTAATTCTTTTGTCAGAATTATTTAATATTTCAGAATCTTTTAACCAATTAAGGAATGCTGGAATCATTTTTATTCCTAAATCATTTTCACCATGAAAATAATTGTCTGGATTCATAAAATACTGATTAAGCCATTTCTCTCTTAATCCAAATCTGTTATATCTGTCAATACTTGTAATTTTTGTAGTCATATTTTTCCCTCCTTCTAAAATGTTTAAAGATTTTGCCATCATACACCCTTTTTCAATGAAATCAATACACTTCCCGCAATGAATGCACTTTATAGAATCAATTTTTACTCTAGGTTCTACAACTAAAGCTCCAGTTGGACATTCAACTTCACAAGCCAAGCAATGATTACAATATGTTGCTTTATTAATTACTTTTTTTACATTGCCAAGAAGTGTTGGATAACTGCCAAGATTTTCAAAAGTTAAAATTATTTTATTTTCATGATTAATAAGTGTCTCTATTGTAAATGCACAAACGATTTCCTTAAATTTGATTTCACCTTTAATAATATTATTGTTTTTATCAAAGAAAAAAGAGCCTAATACTTTGAGCCATTCTAAAATATCTTCCTTAGGGTTTGTTAATAAGACTTTAAGGTCTCTGCTTTGATCAATAATATCAATTCTTGAAACACCGGAATAATTGCTTTTTGAACCAGATCTCCTTTTCCATCGACTCTCTTTAATGTAATCCTGAACATCAATAACTCCTGATTCGATAGTTGCTTTCTTAATAACATTTAAAAAAGGTTCCATCTTTTCTGGATAAACTTTCCGTGCAATTCCTTCATTCCAATCAGAAGAAAATGGGCAGATAATACATCCAACCCTTGAAAGACCATATCTGTAACCTTGGTTTATAGCTAAATTTCTAGAAAATAAATAAAGAAAAATCTCTGTAAGACTCCAAGAAAATATTGGACGGGCGTTAATAACGTTATTATGTTTAACTTGTTTTCCAATTCTATCATAGGCTTTTCTTTTGCTACTTTCTTCAGCTCTCACGCCTTCGAAAACCAAGACATTTGGTTGCTTTCCATTCCCATTAAGATGCTTTAAATCACGATATAAAGGGGCTGTTTTAGCTACTGTACAGCACCACCTATGAATGCGGCTTGGCAAGCCAAACTTTTCCCATAGCTCAACTGTATCTTTTTGTGGATTTTGAGCTAAATGGAACCTTAGCTTAGGATAATTTGCAGTATAATATTTTTTTGTTTTTTCCCAAATTTCAAGTGATGGTGGGATTTCCATACCAGTATCAGAATAAATCACCATAAAATCATCAGGTGGTATTACACGGCTAACAAGATCAAGTGTAACCTGAGAGTCCTTTCCACCACTAAATGATGCAATGAACTGGTCAATCTTTGTGTTCAGGTAAACTGTTTTGTTGTTTTCCTTTGCCAAATCAAGTGGCATAATATCAAAACTATCGCAGTCTTGCTTTATAACAACCTGTTTAATTTTTGTGTTCTTTTCATGTATCTCTGCCAGCAAAGCCCAGTCAACTTCTTCATTTGCTTTTGCTTTGCTCCTTATTTTCTTAAGACTATAAGTGCGATAGGTTTGTTCAATAAATTCAATGGCTTCCTGTTCAAGTAAGAAAAGTAATTTTTGATTTTTTTCAACTAACTTCTGAATGTTGATTGGCCTTAGTTTTAGGTTTTTTCCCGTTTCTGTAATTTCAATTTTTGGATCGTCAAATATATTTCCACCTTTCACTTCAGCAACTAATTCCCCTTTGTAAAAATAACGTCTGTCTAAAGCCCAAAGTAAAGGGTCATTTGATTCCGGATATTTCCAATTCCAATTTTTATCAAATCCAAGCAGGTTTAATTCTTCATGAAATACAGGTCGTGGAGAAACATTTAAGGCTTCACCGTTACCGTTTGTTGTAAGCAAAACTCCGTTAATATCTTTGTCCCAAATTATTCTAAACATATAAGTCAATTAAAATGGTCAAAGATACTAAAAGGGTCGGCAAAATTGCACTCTTTGACAAAGCTTTGGTTGTAGCGGTGGCTAGTGCGACTTTGGCAATGTGTGCAATGTGGGTGGTCTTTTAAGTAGTTTTTTATCAGGATAGCATTAATCATTATGTGTTTAATAATCTATTATTCAAAGGTTTGTCTTTTTTTTTTCAGTTGTTGCCAACGGCTGGGGGTGTGGCGAGTGTGGAAGCGCATGTTACGTTTTCGTCCCCCGA
>CAZEQQ010000292.1:0-4052 GCA_964514425.1 uncultured archaeon | reverse complement strand
ATAAGAATATAAACTTATAACGAAAGCTAAAGCTGTTGGGATAATGGCTAATGACATAATAAGAGTACCAAGAGTAACCATCAGAATCAAACACTACCTTACTGACTAAAGAGTTTTCTAAAGTTGTTTATAAATATAGTTGTTAAAAGTTCAACAAAGGGATAGCTGTTAAAAAGGCATACAAACAACCTTTAAATCAAAGAATTCGATTTAAGGTAATTTTTTAGCCCATTTTTTCAGAGTAAATTGAGACATTAAATGCTTTCGCGAACTCTTCAGCTTTTTCATCGACATAAGGCGATATAATGACAAGGGTAAGCTTTTCAGGTTTTTCTTGTTCTTGATAGACTTCTGCTATCCTTATCAGTTCTGCAACGTCACTTTTGGAGATATGAGATTTAATTTCTATCAAAGTGTGCTCAGAATTGTGTATAACAGCATCGATTTCTATTACACTAGGCTGTTTGAACACTTTTCCTTCTTTATCATAGTATGTCCATTGTTTGACATTAACACTAAACTTTTCTTGATATAGTCCTTTTAACGCTTCTCTGACAGCTTTTTCATTACTAATCCCCCATCTTGCGCCTAAGGAATTTAGTTTGATGTCGAATTGATTGAATCTTTGATCAAACTGAGAACGCATTTCTTTCATCTGATTATTAAAATCAGTACGTAGTTCATCCATTCGGGTATTAAAATCACCCATTCGGGTGTTGAAATCAGTACGTAGTTCTTTTATTTCTTCTAGTATCGCTTTAGTTTCTTCTCGAGTTGTAAAACTACTGACTAAAACACCTTTTACGATATCTTGAAAATCTTGATCTGTTCTTAGAAGGTCAATTAAGGTCCTTTTTAGTGTTTCAGCATCATAAGGAGTAGTCATACCAATCACCTTTACTCTTTTAGTTAATAATAGTTACTTAAGGAAGTATATAAATCTCGTTATTGTCCATGTGAAAGCGGGAAAAGTTGATTTTGAAGAAAATATGTATAATGACCAATTAGAACATATGTTTCTCTTGCCATTCTAGGCTTTGATGAGCGAAATATTGGTTGTATAAGGAAGCATATTTTCCATGCAACTTAAGCAACGATTGATGTGTTCCTTCTTCAACTATTTCTCCACTGTCCATCACAATGATACGTGAAGAATTAATGATGGTTGATAATCTATGAGCAATAATAATAGCAGTTCTGTCTTCGAGTATTTTTGCTAAAGCTTCTTGAATCATCGCTTCAGTATAAGCGTCTACACTTGACGTAGCTTCATCTAAGATGAGAATCTTAGGATTAAGAAGGATAGCTCGAGCAAAAGAGATTAATTGTCTTTGACCGACAGAAAGATCTTTTCCTCTATCACCAATAAGGGTATGTAATCCATCAGGAAGAGTGTGAATAAAATCGCTAGCTTGAACAATGTCTAAAACTCTCCAGATATCCTCATCTGTTACATTATCTCTGCCATAAACAATGTTTTCTCGTAATGTGCCAGGAAAGAGGTAGACATCTTGTTCAACCTTACCAAATTGTTTACGATAAGAATCTAAGGCATAATTTCTTATGCTATCGCCATCAACAAGTATTTCTCCCCCTTGAAATTCATAATAGCGAGAAATAAGTGAAACTAATGATGTTTTTCCTGCACCAGTATGACCAACAACAGCAAGTTTTTCACCTTTTTTGATTGACAAGTTGAGATCTTTAAAAACAATATTATTTTTATCATAATAGAAGTGAACATTCTTGAACTCAATTTCACCTTTAATTTCATCAATAGGACGAGCATCAGAAGACTGTTCCACTTTACTTTCACTATCCAAAATATCTAAAGCACGTTCATAAGCAGCCATACCAGCACTCAATTCAGGGAAAAACTGTGCTAAACTCATGATGGGCTGGAAGAAACTTTCTAAGTAGAGAAGGAACATAACCATGACACCAGCAGATAAACCAGTATTAACGCCAAAATAGAGGACAAGGCAAAGAATGATAGAAGTTAAGGTATTAAGTAAAGGTCTCCAAAAATGAGTGGTGGCAGTTAAACTCATCCAAGCTTTGAAATAATTCTCATTAATATCTTCAAATTGATGAGAAATCTCTAGTTCTTGTCCAAAACTCTTACTAATAGAAATGCCTTCAATCGATTCAACCATTGCAGAATTAACACTGCTAATGGCTTCACGATATCGTTTACTCAATCGTTTAGAAAGACGACGTAACAAAAACATTAGAAAGAAAAGAACAGGAATAGCAGCTACAGTTATTAAAGCTAAAAGAGGACTGAAATAAAGTAATATACCAAAAATGGCTATACTAATAACAAAATTGCCAATGGTGTTGCTAATAAGGACTGAAGTAGCACTAAAGTCAAGAGTATCGTTGACGATAATACTATTTAATTTCCCACTACTGCGTTCATCGAAAAATTGCATATCTTGCTCTTGAATCTTTCTGAAAAGCTGAAGTCTAAGATTTTCAAGAAAATAGGGGATAAATTTCCCTAACTGAATCTGCTGTAAGGAAAAAGCTGCCCATGTAATTAAATAGAGCAACAAGAACGTAACTGCTACTCCTAAAACTTTCCAAAAATTAGGGTTGTCAACTATAGGGATATTAGTACGGAAATTCACTAATTCATCAGTAACATAACCTACTAACAATGGTGTGATAACAGAAGCGGTAGCTTGAATAATCATAAAGAAAGCTATTAACAAGATATTCTTTTTATAGGGACGAAGCATGCTGATATATCTTCTAAATAACTCTCGATCTGTATAATTCCTGTTTCTTCCTTCCTGTCTCATAGCTGAACTGAATAAACCCATTTAGTTTTCCTCCTTTATAGCAGCGAGTTGCTCATCTACTTTCTTACCAAAGATTTTTCTATAATCATCCGAACGAACAAGCAAATCATGATGTTCGCCTTGATCCACAATTTCACCCTTCTTCATAACCAAAATTTTATCTGAAGTACGTATGGTATGTAATCTGTTTGTAATAATCAGTGTGGTACGATTCTGCAAAATATTCGTTATTGCTTTACCTATTTTTTCTTCCGTTTCACTATCTATTGCTGACATACTGTCATCTAAAATCAAAATGTCAGGATCAGTCATAAACGCTCTAGCTATGGCTATACGTTGTTTTTCCCCACCTGAAAGAGTAGTACCTCGTTCACCAACAATCGTATCATACCCTTTCTCAAAATTAGTTATAAAATCGTGAGCATGAGCTAATTTTGCCACTCTAATCACTTCATCTTTAGACTTTTTAGGAGATCCAAATTTAATATTCTCTTCAATGGTTTGGGAGAAGAGGAAAATATCTTGTTCAATTAGTGCAACTTGTTGACGTACCATTTCCAAAGGGTACTCGCTAATAGGCTTTCCATCTAACAATATTTGACCTTCTGTTGGCTCATACAACCTCAATAATAATTTGGAAAGAGTAGATTTTCCACACCCTGTTGGACCGACTAAAGCAATACGTTGATTAGGTTCAATCTTGAAGTTAAGATTTTTTAAAATGAGGGGGGAAGTGTTACCATTACTATTAGGATAAGCAAAAGAAACACCTTGAAATTCTATCGCTCCTCTGAAAACATTACTATATTCTCTTATTTCAGTAGGTAAATGTTCAACTTCACCTTTCGAAAGGATAGCAAAAAGTCTTTCACTCGCTCCAAACCCTCTAATCATATCACTAGTTGCCCAAAAAATCATCTGAGTGGGATGAATAAGAGCTATTAAAAGTAGCAAAACAGCTGTTAATTCCCCAATTGTTAAAACACTGGGAACGAAAAAGACACCAAAAACGATAGTCACACCGATAGCAGCGTATAAGGCTAACAAGGGATAAAAACGAGCTTGAACGGCTATTTCACCTAAACGAATGTCACGATAAGCTTGAACAGTTTTTCGAAATTTAGAATATTCAAGATCTTCAGCACAAAAAGCGCGAGTAACTTGAACGCCATTAAGACTTTCTTGCAAAGAAACACATCTCTATAATTCTTTCCAATCTTGCCACAAGGGCGGAAAGAATACTGA
>CAZEQQ010000291.1:0-4060 GCA_964514425.1 uncultured archaeon | reverse complement strand
TCTTATGGTATATGGTTTTAAAATTCAACAAAAGGTATTTGCTTTTGGTTATGAATTTGAAATATTTGATCTTGCAACAGATTCACAAGTTTTAATCGCTAAAAAGAAAACCTTTTCCAATACTCTCGAATTGTTAGATTTATCTGGAAATGTATTGTTAAATACTAAACCAGAAGGCTTTACACAAAGATATTGGAAAATAATTCAACAAGGACGTATAATTGGAGAGATTAAATTTCCTATGTTTACTTTAGGTAATTCATTTGAGTTACTTGTTGAAGATAAAGTGTACGAAAGTTCAAGTTCCTCATTCTATTCTTTTTCTGCTAAAGATTTTCAAGGAACAATAGGATTCAGTGTAGATAAAAAATTCTTTAGTTTTCAAAACTCCTTTAAATTAGAAATATATCCGCCTATGGAGCCGATGGTTGGTCTTATTGCTGCATTAGCAATTAATATGAGATATCATCAAAAGTAAGTTTTAGTTTTAAAAATAAATTTCTTTTTACTTTTGTTAATTTCAATATAATAAATAATAATTTCAGAAATAAATATTAGTGTATAACATTTTAGTATTTATATGACCTCACAACATTGGGATGAAACAATTGATGTATTAGTTGTAGGATCAGGTGGAGCTGGTTTAATCTCTGCTTTAGCCTCAAAAAAATTTGGTTTAAACGTTATGATAGTAGAAAAATCTCCTTATTATGGCGGATCAACAGCTTTATCAGGTGGAGGTGTTTGGATACCTAATAATTATTTAATGAAGCAAGCTGGTGTTGAAGATTCTTTTGAACAAGCAATGATATATCTCAATGCTATTACTGAAGAAAAAGTATCTAAAGAGAGGAAAAAGAATTTTTTGATAAATGGTCCAGAAATGTTGAATTGGCTCAAAAATGATACAGACGTCCTTTTTGAGTATATGAACGGTTACTCTGATTACTATCCTGAAAAACCAGGAGGTTCAGCAAAGGGAAGAGGTATTGAAGCTAAACCATTTAATGGTGCTAAATTAGGAAAAGATTATCGTTTTCTTAGACCTTCATTATTCAAAATTCCAGCTGGACTTGCTTTTACTAGTATGGAATATCAAAAAATTGGTATGATTACATCAACTTGGGATGCAAAGTTTACTGCTTTTAAAATTGGTCTTCGGACTATGTTCAATTTATTGTTCAGAAGAAAATATCTTACTTTAGGAAGAGCTTTAATCGCTAGATTACGCTATTCTTTGAAAAAGCAGAATGTCCCCTTCTGGCTTAATAGTTCTTTAGAGGATATAATGTTAGAAAATAACCAAATTGTAGGTGTAAAAATTAAGAAAGATAATGAGGATATATTTATTGCTGTGTCAAAAGGAATAATTCTAGCTACTGGGGGCTTTGAACACAACTTAGAATTAAGAAAAACCTTTCAACCCTCTCCAATTAGCACTGAATGGACTGTAGGTTGTGATTCAAATACTGGAGATGCTTTAAAGATAGGAATGAACTTAGGCGCAAAAGTAGACCTTTTAGATGATGCTTGGTGGGGACCTGTTTCTCTTCCACCTGATGAGAGTCCTTTCTTTCACGTTGGAGAAAGAGGTTATCCTGGTGGTATAATGGTAAATAAACAAGGTAAAAGGTTCACTAATGAATCTGCAAGTTACGTTGATGTAGTACATGCAATGTATAAACTCAATAAAGACACTAATCCCCACATCCCCGCCTATTTTATTTTTGATAATCGTTATAGAAAGAAATACACGTTTGGAACTCTCTTCCCAAGAATGAAAATACCTAAGACCTATCTTGAAACAGGCTATATTATAAAAGCTGATACAATAGAAGAATTAGCAAAATCTATAGATATACCGGAAAAAAATTTGATCGAAACAATCTCAAAATTCAACTCTTATGCAATTGTCGGTATTGATGAAGATTTTCAGAGAGGTAAAAGTAAATACGATAATTACTATGGTGACCCAAAAGTTAAACCAAACCCTAATCTTGCTCCCTTGAAAAATCCACCCTTTTATGCGGTAAAATTCTGGCCCGGTGACTTGGGGACAAAAGGAGGTTTATTAACAAATGAATATGGACAAGTAATAGATGAAAAAGAAAAGGTAATTCCAAAATTATATGCAATTGGAAATGTTTCTTCTTCCATAATGGCAAATAGTTACGCTGGACCTGGAGCAACTATTGGTCCTGCAATGGTTTTTGGCTACATTGCAGCAAAAAAAATAGCCGATCAAGAGTAGTAAAATCCGTTGAAAATCTAAAATACCCATAATTTTTTTTACTATTTACTTAATAAAAATTATGGACAAAAAAGACTATTCAGAGTATATAGGACAAAATAAAGAAACATGGGATGAGAAAGCAAAGGTGCATTATAAGTCTGCTTTTTATAATGTTCAAAGTTTTATCGATGACACTAATATGCTCTCTTTTGTCGCTGAAGAACATTTAGAAATTGGAGCTGTAGCAGAAAAGTCATTGTTACACCTTATGTGTCACATTGGTATGGACACATTATCCTTTGCGAGATTAGGCGCAAAAGTAACAGGAGTTGATTTTTCTTCGGAAGCTATTGTTGCAGCTAATGATTTGAAAAGTAAAACAAAATTAGAAGCGAATTTCATCCAATCTGACATTTATAAATTACAAGAGCAATTAGATGAAAAGTTCGATATTGTTTTTACTTCAGTAGGCGTATTATGTTGGCTACCTGATCTTGAACAATGGGCAAAAATAGTAGCACATTATCTTAAACCTGGTGGATTATTTTACATAAAGGATGGTTATCCGCTCAAAAATATCTTCGAATATGATGAGCTAAAAGGATTATTTATGGAATATCCTTACTTTGACGAGAAAAAAACATACCGCTGGGAAGATGAAACTTCTTATACAGGGGACGCCCTAGAAAAAGGAAAAAATATCTCATATGAATGGAATCATAATTTAAGCAGTATAGTTAATAGTCTCATTAAAGCTGGTTTAACAATTGAATCACTTAATGAATATAATTACTTGGGGTATAAACACTTTCCTTTTATGGTTCAGAATAATTCAAAACAATGGGTTTTTCCTGGTAAATATAAGAAAATGTTCCCTCTTCTTTTTAGCATAAAAGCAAGGAAAAAATGAGAATGGAGCTGTTTAAAGATATATCGCAAGAAATAGCATCGTTTTCCAAGAAAAAGTAAAATTATTATTCTCCCTGAAATTTTTTGGAACTAAAAAACATTTATAATATTAATTCATTTGTTCAGATAGAATTATCTAAAAAGAGGTAATAAAATGGCAGATAAAAAATTGTTGCAAATTGTAGGTGGAGGTTGTGCAAAATGTAAGAAACTATTGGATCAAACTGAAACAGTTGTTAATGAATTAGGTAAAGGCGATGAATATACTATCGAATATGTTACAGATGTAGAAAAATTCAGTGACTTAAATGTATTCATTACTCCCGCTTTATTAATTAATGGGAAAATAGTTGCTTCTGGAAGGCTACCTGATAACAATAAAATCAAAGAACTTTTGTTAGAACATGAGTAAATTTTTAATCAATCGTAAGCAAAAAACAATCTTTTTAAATCAATTTTTCTCCTTTTTTTGACTATCTATGAAACCTCTTGCACTTCTTTTCTTACACAATGCTGTTAACCTATCAAATATGGACGTAGCAGAAAAGATAGACCCCTATCTAGAAATGATTCTATTAGATTTAAAAAATAAAGGTTTTTTTGGTTCAAAGAGTTATGAAGAAGCATATATGACTTTAACCGATAAGTTATTTTTTGTTGAATTTAACGACTTTGCTTTGTTAAAAATGAAATTACAGAGTGAGCCAAATTATGTAGCAACTTTTGCAGCAACGACATATTTTAGGATGACAGGAGAAAATTGTTCTCCTATTGTTAAAATGTTTATGTTCCAAAACTCTTTATGGGGATTTGAAACGCATCCCTATGAACTTGTGAAAAGTTGTATTTTCCACAAATCGAACCCCTGGGGAGCGAACAGGGACAAATAAGTGTCACGTAGTGGGCGGACGGAGAAGA
>CAZEQQ010000290.1:0-4086 GCA_964514425.1 uncultured archaeon | reverse complement strand
ATATTAGGAACATCTGTAGGGTTTATTATTGCAATATTTGGTTTATTTATAATGCATATTACAATAAACAAAAGATTCAATCAATTAAAATTAAGTTTTGAAGAAAACTTTTGAATACTTAAAAGAAAAATCAAACAATGCAGTTTAAATTACTACAAGATGAAAACACTATTCAAAACCTTCTAAAAAATCTTAAAGGGATACTAGTCGACTTTGATGGTACATTAACAGATTACGAAAAGTCATCAACACTTGCTTTAGAAGAATTTTTCAAACAATATCTACCTGCTGAATCAATACCTATTGCAATAGAGGAGTATCATAAGATAAATTCAGAATTATGGAAGAAGTTTGAAAAACAAGAAATTACATTAGATGAAGTGAGAATTACTAGATTTAAGGCTATGGTAGAAAGATATAATATTAAAGAAAAACCTCAAAGATTGGATAAGGAGTATTTAGATTTTTTAATTGCTCATACGCATATTGAAGACCAAATTATTGAGAGTTTAAGACAACTAAAACAAAAAGGACTGAAGATTCTTATTATAACTAATGGTATTCATTATGTACAATCTGAAAAAATTAAAAAAACGGGTCTAAATACAGTAATAGATGGTTATCTAACGAGTGAGCAGATTGGCAATTCAAAACCACATGCAAAGATGTTTTATCAAGCCCTAGAACAGATTAAGTGTAAGAATACTGAAACATTAGTAATTGGAGATACAATTAGTTCAGATATTAAAGGAGCTTCTAATGCAGATATTAATTCGATATTAGTATCATCTAATTATGATGTTGAATTTTGTGAGGACATAGCTATTAAGCCACTAGCTATTAGCAAAAATTTTATAGCAATATCAAATTACATCCTTTCCATAATATGAGAGTATATTCTTTTAATATTTATCAATGATAATCCATAAACATACGAAACACGGAGATTGAAATGTCAGAAACTCAAGGTAAAACAGTTCAAACATTTATACTAAAAGATGGGAGAAAACTAGGCTATGCAGAATATGGAGTTTCTAATGGCATTCCTATTTTTTATATGCACATTTACATTGGTTCACGATTGAGTGGAAAAGTAGTGGAAGAAGAAGCTATCAAGCAAGGTGTAAGAATCATTTCAGTCGATAGACCAGGAATGGGACTATCAGACTTTAAACCTAATCGAACACTATTAGATTTTCCTAATGATTTAGTAGAATTAGCTGATTACTTAAAAATCGATAAATTTTCTGTTGTAGCAGTCTCGGGAGGGGGACCTTATGCATATGCTTGTGCATATAAAATTCCTGATCGTATTCATAAGATAGGTGTCATTTCAGCTATGGGACCTATGTGGTTAAACAAAAAAGGTATGAAATTGAAAGGGAGAATCATTTTCTTTTTTGCTAGATATTTCTATAGCTTTTACAAGTTCATGATTTGGTTAATGATTGCTAAAAAAACAAAAAATGTTGAAGAAGAGAGTCATTGGAAAGAATTTGTTAAAATCTGGTCAAATGAACTTATTCCACAAGATAAGGAAATTTTATCTACAAATAAATGGGTGTCAAAGGTTTTATGGGAACAACTTGTTGAAGCTTTTCGTCAAGGAATTGAAGGTCCAGCATATGATGGAAAAGTTTTAGCTTCTGAATGGGGGTTCTCACCACAAGACATTTCACCTGATGTACCTGTTTATATTTGGCATGCAGAGCTAGATAATATTATCCCAATAAACGTCAGTAAGGTTTTAGCTCAACAAATACCTAACGTTAAAACAAAGTTTTACAAGGATAAAGCACATTTTACAACTGTTTTAACTATAATTGATGATTTAGTAGAAGAATTAATCACTTATAAATAGATTAAGCATATTCTATGCCATTCTTTTAGCGATTAGAGTAATTTTCAAAAAATGAACGGTCTAATCATAAATTTTAAAAAAGTAGTAATTAAGTGCGAGATAGCGACTCAAGGAAACGCTAAAGGTGATTCTAGTGAGTAAAAAAACTAAAGTATTAATAATGGGTGCAGCAGGTCGTGACTTTCATAATTTCAACACTTATTACCGTGACAATGAAAATTATGAAGTTGTTGCCTTTACCGCAACTCAAATCCCTGACATTGTAGATCGAAAATACCCAGCTGAATTAGCTGGAAAGTTATACCCCGAAGGTATCCCTATTTTCGATGAAATTGAACTCCCTCAACTTATTCAAGACTTAGAAGTCGAACAAGTCATTTTTAGTTATTCGGATGTACTTCATGAATACGTAATGCATAAAGCTTCTTTAGTTAATGCTTGTGGTGCAGCTTTTATTACATTAGGAACAAAAGGCACACAAGTAAAAACAACAAAGCCTTTAATTACAGTCTGTGCGGTACGTACCGGTTGTGGCAAATCTCAAACATCACGTAAGATTGCGAATCTCTTAACTGAAGCAGGAAAAAAAGTTGTTTCAATTCGTCATCCTATGCCTTATGGAGACTTAACTCTACAAAGAGTTCAACGTTTTGCTTCTTATGAAGATCTCGATAAACATAACTGTACTATTGAAGAACGTGAAGAATACGAACCTTATATTGATAGGGGGTTAGTAATCTATGCAGGTGTAGATTATGAGGCTATACTCAGAGAAGCTGAAAAAGAAGCTGACATCATCCATTGGGATGGTGGAAATAACGATTTCAGTTTTTACACATCTGACAAGATGCTTAACATAACTGTTGTTGATCCTCATCGTCCAGGACATGAAGTTTCATATCACCCCGGTGAAACAACCTTACTTCTTGCTGATGCAGTTGTTGTTAATAAAATTGATACAGCAGATTATGAAAACGTTTTAGAAGTTGAAGAGAACGTTAGAGAATTAAATCCTGAAGCAGTAATAATTGAAGCAGCATCCCCCATATTTGTAGATAAACCTGAATTAGTTAAAGGAAAAAGAGCTCTAGTTGTAGAGGATGGACCTACATTAACACATGGAAATATGGAATATGGTGCAGGCGTTGTAGCTGGAATGAGGTATGGTGCAGAAGAGTTAGTTGATCCTAGACCTTGGTTAGTAGGAAGTTTGCAAGATGTTTTTGAAAAATATCCAGATATTGGTGCATTATTACCTGCTATGGGTTACTTCAAACAACAATTACAAGACTTAGAGGAAACAATCAACTCTGTTGACTGTGATGTTGTAATTATTGGAACTCCAATTGATCTTTCTCGAATAATCAACATAAAGAAACCATTTGTTCGTGTCAAATATGAACTTGAAGAAATTGGTTATCCCAAATTGGAAGATCTTTTAAAAGAGAAAAACTTTCTCTAACTTTTTCAACACTTTTTTACTCTTTTTTTGTTTTTATAATTTTTAAGAAACGTTTTTATCAGTATCAGAGTCATCATTAGAAGAAACAGTGCCAGGGTCAGAGTCATCATTAGAAGAAACAGTGCCAGGGTCGGTAATAGTATCGAAAGAAATTTTTCTAGTTACTTCACTTAAATTAAAGACATTTTCCACAAGTTCAATCATTTCTCCATTGAAAGTAACCTCAGAAAGATTATTTTCTGATAGAATTACTTCTAAATTAGGAGAGCAAGTCCCTAAAGGTGTCATATCAATTTTCTCTATTTTGTTCTTATGAAGATTAATTTTTAGTAGTTTCTCACAATTAGATAAAAAAGTAAAATCAACTTTTATAAGATCATTCTCAGATAAATCTAACTCTGTTAACTGGTAACAATTAGATAATGGTTCAAGATCAATATCTGTTAACATATTTTTAGAAAGTTTGAAGAAAGAGAGGTATTTACAATTTTTAAGGGGAGAAAGGTCTATTTCAGTTAATTTGTTCATACAAACGAAGAGATTTAGCAATTTAACATTATTATTTAGAGGAGTTAAATCTAACTCTGTTAATTCATTAAACGTTAAGGAAAGAGTATGTAATTTTTTGTTGTATGATAGAGGAGAAAGATCTATCTGTTTAAGTTTGTTAGAGGATAAATTTAACCTTTCAATATGTTTACAATATTTCAAGTCAGATAAATCAACTTCAGTTAAGAAACTCGAAGAAAGGTAAAGAGAGTGT
>CAZEQQ010000289.1:0-4112 GCA_964514425.1 uncultured archaeon | reverse complement strand
TCCTGCAATTTGTTTAAAGCCCATATATGCAGTAACTTTATGAGGGGGAGCAATTTCAATGATGAAATGCCTTCCTATGATCCATATTCCTCCAAACCCTATTCCTATTGCAAATGCTGATATCAACATAATATGCCAAGAGAAAAGTGCTTGACCATTTATCTCTAAACACGCTAATATTCCTACAATAACAGATATTGCCCATGCTCCTATATTTATTTGGAACATCTTTTTTGGACCTATTTTATCAAGATAAACACCAGTAAGTATTGCTCCAATCATAGCTAATAGTCCGCCCATTGCGACAACAATTAAAGCCTCACCAGGAGTGGCACCAGCTCCGTCCGTAATAACTGCATTCATATAAAGTATAGTCGTATTAGATGCATCAGTCACAAAAAACCAAGTAAGAATAAAATACACCGCATTTTTGTAGTTACGCATTTCAACTAAAGTCTTAATAAACTCTTTTCTAGCAATTTTTATGGATTTGTTCAACCCATTGACATTCTTTTGAATTTTTTCTTTACTAAAAATAAAGGGAATGGTTAAAACGATTATTGCAATAACTGTTAAGATAATGTACTGTGGCAAACCACCATAATCTAAGTCGGTAGTTCCTTTAAATACATCACTTGGTAAACTATATTCGCCCCAAATAGCATATGCTGCCATACCTAAGCCTATGGAAACAAATGTTCCAATGAAACTAAGCGAGCCTGCAACAGCATTTGCTCTTCCTCTTTCATCTGTTCTTGCGATGAAGGGGATCATAGAATCAAAAAACATTCTTCCAGCTTGATAACTGATATTAGCAATAATAAACATCACTCCTAGCCAAATGAAATCCCTAAAGATCATCATAGCAAGAGTAGATAAAATCATAAGTGATGCAGCTATTAAGACTGCAGGTTTTCTTTGACCTAAAACGTCACAAAGTGCTCCAATCATAGGTCCCATAGCTGCGACTAAAAGATTGGAAAAAGCCATAAAAAGGGACATGAAAAGAAAAGCTTGGTTATATGAAGTTATTCCTTGTTCAAATGCTACAAGTAATATCATTGGCTGAAATATCAAACTAATCACAGCTTGGCTGAATAAAGTGTCTGCTGCGTCATAACTTGACCAGAGTAGAATATTACCTTTATTTGTTTTATCCGCTTCGATAGAAATTGGATTTTCAACATCGGAAATTATTTCGTCCATAACTCTCAAACTCTTTGAAAAGGACTGCTATAAAAATACTTTTTTTATAAAATAGTGATTATTATCGGTTATTGTAACTTTTTATATCTACTTAGTGAATATAAGAAAATGTAAATTTTAGCCACTAGCAAATATATTTATATTTGATATATTGTTTCTACTAGTATGTTCGCAACGAAAAACAATACACAAGAATTCAAAGAAAAAGCGATACAGCAAAATAATGCTGCTCCTGAGCACTTTAAAGATGTCTTTGGATTAACTTTATCTTCTATTGGATTAGGCACTTATTTAGGAGAACCTACTTTAGAAGTCGATAAAGAAGTAGAAGAAGCAATAAGAATGTGTATTCATTCAAAAGCTGTGAATGTGATCGATACAGCTATAAATTATCGTTATCAAAGAGCAGAGAGAGTAATAGGTGCAACTTTAAAAGATTTAATCACACATGGTGCTTTAAAACGCGAAGAAGTTTTCATCTCAACAAAATTGGGGTACATTGCTCCTGGGGAAGAAAAATATTATGGGAAAATTGAAGATTATGTTGTTGAACAAATAATTCATGCGAACATATTAGATAAACATGAGATAAACCACGGTAATCACTCGATGTCGGTAAAATTTTTAGAATTCGAGTTCGAGCAATCTTTACTTAATCTACAAGTAGAAGGAATTGATCTACTTTATCTTCATAATGCTGCAGAATCTCATTTAGAGCATTTATCACAGAATGAATTTTTTGAGAAATTAGAAAACATTTTTAGGTTTTTTGAACGTTTAAGAGAAAGAAATAGGATTAAATATTATGGATTAGCTACATGGGACTGTTTTAGAGTATTGCCAAATAATCCCCTTTATTTGAGTCTTGAAAAAGTTGTACAATTAGCAAAAAATGTAGGAGGAAGTAACCATGGATTCAAATTTGTGCAAGCTCCATTTAACTATGTTGATCATCAAATCGTAAGCCTAAAGAATCAATATTTAAACAATGAATTATTCAGTTTAGCTGCTGTGGCGGAAAAATTAGATGTTAAACTTTTTACTTCTGTTCCTCTAAAACAAGGAAAAATCTTAAGTCCAGTAAGCTTAAGACCACGATTTATGAACATTCACGCACCCATGCAAAGTGCATTACAATACGCACGTTCTGCCCATCCAAGCATCATTGGACCTTTAGTTGGAATGAAAAAACCAGAACATATAAAGGAAAATATGGATGTAGCGAAACTTAAACCTGCTACATCAACAGAATTAGAGTTAGCTTTTTAAAACGTTAAAATAAAAAAAAGAAGAAAAAAGAGGTTAATAGTCTTACATATCCTCTTCTAATTCTAAAACTTCAACCCTTTTTCCTGATAATTTTTTCTTAAAATCTTCAAGATAAGAGATTTCACCTATACCTCTTCCAATATGCATAGGGATGGTAATATCAGCATCAATGATTTTTGCTGCTTCAACAGCTTCTTCAACGGTCATAACATAAGTACCAGAAACAGGAACCATTGCTATATCAGGTTTAATATCTTTAAATTCAGGAATGTTATCTGCATCTCCTGTATGAAAGATTTTCGTTCCGTCAATATTGAGTAGAGGACCAATATGTCCTGCTTCTTTGGGGTGAAAGTGTTTGCCAGGTTCTCGGAATTTATTGATGTTATAAGCAGGATAGGCTTTGATTTGAATTCCATCTACCTCAACAGTTTCTCCCGGCTTAAGTTCTAGAAATGATTTCTTGTGCTGAACTTTTTCGTCAAAAATCGCTAGACAATTCGTTGAGCCAATTAAAGCTGTTTCATCTGTGGAAATAAGGTTAATAGAATCAGGGTTGCAATGGTCAAAATGTTCGTGAGTTGTTATTATAATGTCAGCTTTTGGAAGATCTGATCTGGAGAGCTTAAAAGGGTCAATATAAATTACTTTCTCTTTGCTTTTGATTAAGAAAGAATCATGTCCTAACCAGTGAATATCAATATTGTTGTATTGTAACATTCTAATCGTAATAAATTATGAAAGAAGTTTTATTTAAGTTTTTATCTTCAAAAGAAAGAAGTGAACTTTAAGAAACCATACGATGGTTCTCCAAACACTCTTCAGCTTTAGCTAGAGCCCTTAAAGCAGAATCTCGATGGGCGTTATACTGCTACTCTTTTTCTAAATACTAGTAATACGTCTAAATGCTTTAATATCCTTTGCAAAGCTCTTATAAATACTTGAAAATTGATAGATTTATGAATGGTAAAACAAAGAAATTATCATTATTTTGTGTAGTTTTTGCCATTGTTTTAATTCCTTCCATTATGATCGTAAAAGGAGAAAATGAAACAACTACGATATCTATCACAAAAACACAAGAAACGGGGAAAGAACCGCTTATTTTAGGTTCAGATGATTATGAGTGGATCTGGGAAACGTATATAGGCGCACCCGGAGATATTTATACCGAAGATGTAGTATTCTGGGGGCCAAGTATGGGGCCTTACCATAATTATACAGAAGTGATGACAAAAGTACATGAATTAGAACTATTTCAACCAAATATTGTTGATGTTTTTTCAATAGGAAAAAGTCATCAAGGAAGAGATTTGTGGACTGTAAGATTAACTAATGAAAGCTATAAAGGTGCGAAAACTCAATATTATGTTGTGGGAGCACATCACGCAAGAGAGGCTATAACCGTAGAAAATAGTTTATATTTTATGGATAAGTTGGTCTACGAAGCTATTAACAGTAATTCTGAAGTGTTAGACTTACTTAACACATCTCTATAATTCTTTCCAATCTTGCCACAAAGGCGGAAAGAATACTGAGTGCAAGACTCAGACGGCCTGAAGATGTGGACAGGCACAACGCATTATGATGAAGAAAGAAACGACTGTTCAAGAAACAACGCAGCATTATGATGAGTA
>CAZEQQ010000288.1:0-4127 GCA_964514425.1 uncultured archaeon | reverse complement strand
TTAGGGAAATGGGAAGAAATACTCAAGGAGTAAGAGTAATGAGATTGAAAAAAGGAGAAAAAATTGTTTATGCGTCACTCGTCGATCTTGCGGAATTGCCTGTAACGAGTGTTAATAATGGACTAGAAATAGATCTCAGTGGAGAACAAAGTAGTGACATCCTAGAGCATAACAGTCAAAATATAGAGGATATCATCGATGAAGACTATGAAGATGAAGATGACGAAAACGAGGATGAACCTTTGTTTGGTGTATATGACGATGAAGATATCGTAGAGGAAGACGAAGACGAAGATATAGACGAGAATGAAGACGAAGACGAAGAGTAGTCTACCTCTAAAACTCTCTTTTTTATATTTTTAATGAATTGAATGGTTCTCATATAAATAACATTTAAAAATGTGTACGTATAGCTGTAATTTATGCTTCCCACATTATTAATGTTAGAGTTTTCAGATATAATACCGTTATCGGAAAACAAAACATATACAATTGAGTTAAATGAAGGAGTAAATGCGATATTAGCAAATAACGGTGCAGGGAAAACAACATTATGTGACATAATAGAACGTTCAATCTGTTCTGATGCTCACGCACAAAGGTATTCATCATTTGTGAAAAAGAGAACAACGAAAGATGCTTTCATCAAAAGTAAATGGTTTTTTGAAAATGAAACACTGATTCATCAACTTTTAACAGATGGTGGAATTAGAACACGTGTAACTGAAAGGGGAAAAGGAGTAAGATCTTACTCAAAAGAAGAATATTCCAATCATATCTATAGGGAATTAAGAATAAATCTCGCAGAGTTCCAGGACTTATATCAGTCCCTATATTATAAAAGAGAAGATGACCATACACTATTAGGACGGGAAGAAACAGACCTTTACAGCTTTTTTACGTTGCTAAATAAATATACTTCAGGAGCTCCAGAGGATTACCAATTAAGACAAAAAATAAGGGAATTAGAAGCAAAAAGGAAGAATCTACAAGATCAAATAAAAAAAATGGAGGAAACAGAAGAAAAAATAAGAACCGTTATGCAAATGTTGGGAATAGAAGAGATGAGTGATCAAATACTATCTAGTAGGTATCAAGAAATAGAAATAGAGAAAAAAAGGAAAGAAGAAGAAATAAAAACAATAGAAGCGAAAATTACAGCATTAGAAAAAGAAGAAGAAAAAAGAAATGAAATATTGTTTGAAAAAAGAGAAAATACCTATTTATTACGAGCAGAAGTGGACAAATTAAAAGCAAAAAGAGGTTCAATAGAAGTAGAAAAAGAAAAGATTAGACAAGAAATAAAAGTAGCAGAAAAAGTAGGGAGCGAAAAATATGATGAAATTAAAACAAAAGTTGCGAAGAAACCTTCTTGTGAGTTCTGTAATAGTAACTTGTTGAATAGCTGGGATAAAAGAATAAATGTAGGCTGTCCTCTATGTGGAACAGAATGGCAAAGATTACCCCGCGAATTAAAAGAAGGACTATTTAAAATCGAGAACCAAGAAGAACCGCAAACAGAAGCTCTTGAAGAAATGATAATGATAAAAAATGAAGAAATTAAAGAACTCTCAGGACAAATAGAAAAAGCGGAAGAAGAGTATAAAAAGGCTAAAAAAGAAGAAATAGACTTACAGCAAGAAATTACTAATATAAGAGCAGAGATAAAAAGTGAAGACAGAAAAATCAGGTCAATAATGAACGAAATTAATGATTTTGTGAAAAAGGCTACAGAAATAGAGACACAGAGAGACATGCAAAAAACAAATGTAAACTTAAATGCAGTTATAGCAAGAAAAGAAGGACTGAAGAACAAACATCAAGAATTACAAGACGAAATAGCAGTACTAAAAGCAAAAGAATCGTCAACAAAAGAAAAAGAGCAGATACTGAAACAGTTTCTAAATACAACTATGAGTATTTTTGGCTATGGAATGGCAATAGAACCACGAACAATGAACCTGTCACTAATGGTGGATGGAAGTGTAAGGGCTTATGAAAGCATGTCAGGAGGAGAAAAATATTTTGTAGATTTATGTCTTAGAATTGCAGTGTGGAAGTATCTATTAGAACGAGGATTTGTGAAACAAGCTACAATGGTTATTGATAGCCCTGAAAATGCATTAGATGAAGAAAGGTTGATAATATTGGCAGATGTGCTAAACAAAGAAAAAGAAAATTTCGTATATGTAGTGACTACACGAAACAAAGAATTCTATAAAAAATTATATGCTAACCCAATAGAAGTCAAGAAGATGATTCAAACAAGTCTGTTTGATTTCATGAAAAGAGAGGAATAAAGTTATTTTTAACTATATCCTTCTTGTTTCCTAGGATCTTTACCATCAAGCAAATCTTTGAACAATTTATCAAATGGAGCTTTTCCAATAGCGCCCAAGATGTTTCCTAAAACCTCTCCGTCCTTAAAAACGAGAAACATAGGGATGGAAGAAACACGGTATTTCATAGCTGTTGCATTATTTTGATCAACATTAACTTTTCCTATTTGAATGCCTTTTGAACCCCATTCTCGCGCAAGTTGGTCTAAAATGGGCGCCATACTGCGACAAGGACCACACCATTGTGCCCAAAAGTCAACAACAATAATGCCTTTTTGTTCTATAAATGAATCAAAAGTGCTATCTGTGAGTTCAACAACCTCTCCAATAGGAAATTGATGCTGTAAACTTGATTTCATCATTTTTGCAGCTTTTTCAGCTTTTAATTTTTCAATTTCTTCATCTGACATTTTAATCCTATGTGTATAAAAAATGCACAGATATATAAAGTGTTTCATTTCACAAAAACAAGGCAAAAGAAAGATTTGTTATTCAGTAAGCTTTATTTTGATGAAAGAAAAAGTACTAGTGATGTCATCAGTAAAGTGTTTTATGAATTTTGCGGAAATTATCGAAGATGGTGACGGCTGCGAAATATTCTCTTGTCTTTTTGGACTAAAACCCATACATGTAAATATATATTTCTACTTACTAAAAGGAGAGTACACTATAAAAGAAGTAGCAAACCACGTAGGGCGAGATAGAACAACTACAATAAGGTTAATGAAAAATTTGATAGATCAAGGACTAGTGGAAGTAGAAGAAATACAACTTATGCGAGGTAGTTCGAAAAAAATCTACAAGGCAATTGAACAAACATACTTGAAAGAAAGATTACTGCTGGCATTAGACGAAATAAGTGATGCTGTAAAAGTATTGGTCTCAAAAAACTGGGCAGAAATGCCACTGGGGTCTACAACAGAATAAAAAACTAAAAAGGTAAAAGCAAAAGAAAAATTAGAACTAAAAATCAAAATCGTCCAAATCATCAAGTGAACCAGTTAAATCGTCTTCTAATTTCTTCTTCTTAATGTTCTTTCTCTCTTCAATAGTTTGTGATAGTTCAGAAATCAAAGCTCGATCTTTTTCAGGAGGGGTTGCTTCTTCAGATGTAAAAGGGTCAGGAAGATTGCTTTGAACTTGAACCTTAGGTGAAGATGAAGATAACTCATCAAGTGCAGGAGAAATGTCCTCATCACGTGCAGGTGAAAACTCAGCATCAAAGTCATCTTTTTGTTTGACTAAACTTCCACCACGAGTAATTTTAACAATATCTTTGCAAATTCCTTTAAGAGTAGGGTGTAAGTTATACATAAAACGAGGAAGGTTAGAAGCAATTTGTTCAAGGTAATAATTACCTGTCTCACTGTCATTGTTATAATAAGCTTGCAAGGCTTGCAAAAGTAATTGTTGAATAAATTTGTCTGGAGGAATATTAGGATTAGGTTGATGCGCAAACATTTTAATCGATGTAAAAAATATACAAAAGAGCTATTTTAATATTCTGTATTGATACGATTTACTAAAAAAATACTACTAAGAAAAAAAATTACTAAAATAAAAAGCAGAAAAAAAGTAATTATGTCTCCTCTAAATCCAAAAACATATACCATAAAGAATGATGTAATTTGTAATTTCTAGATTCAAAAATCTCAGCCAAAAGAAAATTACCATCAAAAGTAAAACGAAGTTGATTTTTATCAGGAAGTTTGAATTTTAAAAGGGAAAGAATAAACTGATCTAAAAATGATAAGTCTGTAAGACAAAAAGGCTTAGAACCTGAAAAAC
>CAZEQQ010000287.1:0-4184 GCA_964514425.1 uncultured archaeon | reverse complement strand
AAGGAAGATATGGAAGAACAAAAAGGATAAACCTAACAGTTCCACCAAAACAAGTAAAAGAAATTTTGGATAATGATATGAGATTAGCAAAAGTCTTCAAAGATACAGAATGAATATATACTGAAAATATGTTTCTTATAGCATTTTTTTAATAATAAGCGAAGTTTTGAGAAGAATCTATCATTCTTTGTAAAATACAAATAGTCCAGATTCACGCGTGAAAACTTCGCATCAACGCTAAGGTAATAGAGAATTTATTTATTGTGACTGTGATGGTTAATTTATCTAACGGGTAAAAAGTCACGATCAATTATTTTCTTAATTTCATGTTCTGGCATAGAACTACCTCGAAGTCCTTGAACAAAGACGTTCAAACAATCTTTACAATAAACCTTTTTTGTAGTTTTATTAAAGGCTAAAGGAGATAGTAAAGTACTTTTTCCACAAAAAGTACATCTATTACTAATACCTGCAGCAAATTCTGCAGAACAATCAGAACAGTAGCCAGAGTGATTAATAGGACGACTACATTTAACACAAAAATGAACTTTAGTAACCATAAAACTCAAGTTGTAATTAATTTATACCATTTTAAAACTTAGTTATTTGATAGAGACACCCCATTATTTCAATTGGAATAAATGAAAGAGATACCCCATAAATAATTATTATTTATGGTAAAGGTACACTCCCCTCTTTGAGTAGTTAAAATTAATATTATATAAATCTTTCTATAATTATTATACTGTTACTTTAATTAATAATAATTTATATTGGATTGGAAATAAAGGGGTGACCATTAAGTATTTTTTACTTAGATTTTTTTGTAATACTCGAAGACTATTATATTTGTGATATCTAACTTTAAATACTTGTTTGACATACTTATTCTTAGATATATTATTCGTTAATAGATGTGATTCAATGGGCAAAGAAATTACTATCAAGTTACCTGATGGAACTGTTATCCAAATTCCTTCAGGAGATACTGAAAGCCTTAAAACCGCCCTCTCTTTGGTCACAGGTAAAACTCTTAATAGTATTACCCAAACTACTAACAGTTCCCTTGAAAATAAAATTACTAATTACACCGATTTAGTAACTGCATCCAAAATTGATCGCATTGCTAGTATTATCAGAAATCATTATCCTGAAGGGGATAAATTTACTAGTAATGAAGTATGTGAACTTTACGAAGTTGTTTTCAGGGAAGGAATTAAAATTAGTACCGTTAGTACTTATCTAAGCCGTCTTGCTGATGAAGAATTTTTAATTAGGCAAGGTAATGTTTCACAACGTTATTATTCTTTGACGAAGAAGATCATCGAAACTTATGGTGATGTTAAAATATTAGAAATACCTCCTGAATATCTTAAATAATTTTTGCAAAAATAACTCTTTTAAACGTTCTTTCTTTATTTTATTAATCTTACCACATAGATAAAATATACGGGGTAAGATTATCTTTTTCCGCTATACTTCCCTTCATCCTATTTTCACTCTGTTTTATCTTGTTTTGATCTGCTTTTACTTACTATTATATTATTAATTTTGTATTTATTCTTTTTTGTGAATGTAATATATTACCCCATTCTCCTTTTTAAGCGTCTCTTTTCTGCATTTTATTTGTTATTTTTAAATGAAACTTATTATTGTAATACCGAGGTGTTTCACATTTCACTTCCGTTACAGTAGTTCACTATTTCTTTGAATTCATGATTATTCTCTCTTTTTATCAATTCTGTATTATTTTGACTTTGTGAACAACCGTTATTACTTCGTGGACGTTTGTTCACAAAATTCTTTTATTTTTGTGATGTTCCGACATTATTCCTTTTTATTTGTTCATTTTTTAACTGGGTGATTTTACACGTTCACAAATTAACTTTTATGACCCCTTTATTTCGAGTGGAACCTATGGGGATTATTGTTTTGCGTTGTGAATGAAATTCTTTTCGTTCTATTGGCTCTAAGTGCTTTTTCTCTTCTTTTTACCAATCGAATTTAGTATATTTGTGAACAATTAATATATCTTAGTTTTATTGAATTAATACTTGTTTTCTATTATTTGTATTTTTATCTATTCTTCTTAGTTCTAATTTTCCCAATCTCAAACCAAAGATTTTTTACTTGAGTTTTCATTTTAAATTCATGTTAGATGAAGTTCGAGAATTATTAAAGAAAATTGATCAGATAGTAGAATCAGAATCAAATCGTTTAAATGACCAAATAGATGAATTAAAAAGCAAATTGCATTCAATCAAGTCACTTGAGGATGATTATAACAGTTTATTAGATGAAGCAAAGAAAGCTACAAAAGAATTAAATGAGTTAAAACAGGAACGATTAGTTTTGAAAACAGATCTTGAAAAATATGCTGGTTTTGAAGACAAAATTCAAGATTATCAAATTAAGATTGATGAGCTTAATCTTAAATTATCAGGACTCTTATTTACTAGTACTATTATTTCTCAGTGGATTCCTAGTCAGAAAGAAAACATTGATGTTTTAGTTGCTTTAGCTTCATCCTCTAAACACTCTTGTACTCTTTCTGAGTTACATGAACGTACTATGATACCTGTTGTTACCTTAAAGAATCGTGTTCTTCCTTTACTTGCAAATGATTCACTTGTTAAAATGACTGAAACGGAAGTTTTTCTTACTGTTAACAAAAGTGAATAATTTTTTCCCTTTTCTTTTCCACAAATTTATATATTCATTCTTTTATTTCACTATAATGAAGAAATTGTTTAGAAAAAAACGAGCTGTAAGTAGCATTATCAGTACTTTAATTATCTTTTCTATCATGGTTTCAGCCTTAGCCTTAGCTTTTTCGCAGATTGTTCCTTCTTTAGAAATTTTTCAAACAGAGAGTGATATTACTACTGCAAAAAATACATTCATGGATTTTGATTATTCAATCCAGAATTTGGTTAGTTCTCCTGTCAATTCTTCATCAACTTTAAGATATACATTAACCAATGGTATTTTAGATATTACAACTTCGCGTCATTTGGATATTATTATATTGTCAGGTACTTCTTCAATATTAGAGTATTCAACTGTTCAAACTGAAACTGTTTATAGTTTTTCTGGGAATTTTAAAGGTCAAGGTGGTGTAGTTTATTATATTGGTACTCCTCAACTGTTAGTATATTCAATAAATAGAACGAATAGTTTAACAAACATTGTACAGCAAACCTTTGATGATCAAAAGCTAGTTAGATTATACTATGATATTTTTGTTACCATTAAACCTATAACTTCCACTTTATTAGAAATTGACTTTTTATTTCTTAATTTTACTACACAAAAGAATGAATTGGGTTTGAGTGAATACTTTCCTGTTATCAATAAAGAGTGTAAGATTCAAATTACAAAAACTAGTTTCATCAGAGAATCTTATAATTTTGAATCAAATAATGGATTACTTGAAATTAAAGCTATGACAAGCACTTTTTCTCAATCTTTAACATATGCTTTAACTCCTTCTATTCCATATGACTTAATTATTAATTTTATGTCAATAGAAATAGATTTCAAAACAATTTAACTCTATCTTTTTTCTCCAATTACTATTTCTTTTTCCTGGATTATATTAACGTAGTATAATTCTTTATGAGCTTATAAACTGAATATCCAACAATACAAAGTAAAACAAAAAGTAAACTGTTGACTAAAACAATATTTACTGGTAGTTCTAAAGTCAAGATAAATATTAATGCTACTATTAGTATTAAACAAAAGGTAATCCTAAAAATAGAAAATATTATGGGCATTTGATATCTTCTATGTATTTTTATATTTTCATATTGATTTTCCATTAGTAATCAAATTTTATATGAAATATTACTATTTAAATTCCACAAACTTATATTATTCACTCATTTATTCTTCTTCTTTGAACAACTTTTTATAAAGTCTCATAGACTTTGTAATGCATTCAAAAGCATCATCTTTTGATCCCCAACCTAAAACCTCTGTATTTTTTCCATATTCTAATCCTTTATATGTTCGGAAGAATTCTGCTATTTCTTCAAGATGATGTTGATAAATGTCCTTAACAGAATAAACTTGCATGAAAAATGGATCTTTTGATGCTACTGCTAATATCTTATCATCGGCTCCTTTTTCATCAGACATTTTTAATATACCTATCGGTCTAGCTGACAATATACATCCAG
>CAZEQQ010000286.1:0-4192 GCA_964514425.1 uncultured archaeon | reverse complement strand
TGCCATATACCAGAAGCACCGGTATAATAAATTAGATAAGAGCGAAGATTTTGTTTTCCTCTTTCTTGAGTTCCTTTATTTGTTGGATCCCAAACAGAAATTACTACTTCATTTTCATTCTCTTTGATAAAGGAAGAAATATCAAAAGAAAAGGGAGTAAAACCACCTTTATGTTTCCCAACAAAAGACCCATTAACCCAAACTGTTGTTTCCCAATCTACAGCTCCAAAGTGAAGAAGTATAGTGGTTCCTTCCCACTCTTGAGGGAGAACAAAAGTCCTTTTATACCATAATAATTCGGAAGGTTTGAGTTTTTTAGCAACTTGAGATAAAACTGATTCAATAGGGTAAGGTACAATTATCTCACCTTCTTCATTTTTTATTTTTTTTGATTTTGGTTTTGTTATCTTAAACTCCCACGTGCCATTAAGGTTCATCCATTTAGCTCTAACAAACTGGGGACGAGGATATTCAGGGAGTGGACAAGTAAAATCGATGTCTTTTGACCATGAAGTGGACAAAGTATTATTCTTATCTCTTTCTTTTACCATTCTTATCTAAGGACATTAAAGGGAGATGCAAATAAGCATTTCTCAAAAATAGGGAATATAGAACCAAATATTTGTAGTTGGAGTTTAGTTAGCATCAGTATTATTTTATTTTTTAATATTGGCTCTAAATAAGTGTGTATTGTGTTTTTTTAAAATAGGAGGAAGAGCTTATTTTTTTGGTTAATAAACTAGAAAGAATTTAAAAAAGGAAATCAAAAGTGTGTTTATGAATTTTAGTTATCCACAAAGTGAGAGAAAAGAAGTTAAAGAAATAATACATAGAAAGGAAATTGTTGACAACTATAGATGGTTAGAGAATTTTGACGATGAAAAAGTTACAGAGTGGATCAAACTACAAAATAGTTTTACTAATGAAGTCATTCCAACATCGTTAAGAGTGAGATTAGAACAAGAATTAGCCCATTTTATGGATTATGAACAAATTGTTATCTGGAGACCTTCAGAGGGATATCATTTCATCCTAAAAACAGTAAAAGGAAAGAATCAATTCATCATGGCATATAGAAAAGAGTTGTATGGAGAGGAAGAAGTATTAGTTGACCCTAATGAATGGGATGAGAAAGGAGATTCAGCTATTCTTTATCATTACCCAAGTCCAAAGGGAAAATACGTAGCTTACGGTGTAGCTGATAACGGAGACGAATGGAGCACGTTATACGTGGTAGAAACAGCCACAAAGAAGATTTTAGAAGAGAAAATACCAAAAACACGTTATCCGACAATAGCATGGGACGAAGATGAAAGTGGTTTCTATTATACTCGATTCCCTTTAAACACAGGTGTTCCAGAAGTAGACACCTTTAATATGGCTTTATTTCACCACAAAATAGGGGAAAATTATCAAGATGACGAACAAATCATTACAGAACTAAAAAGAAAAGATGAATTTATAAGAGTTCATTCCACTTCTAACCCTTCAAAGTTTTTAATAACAAGAAGATTAGACGGAAAAAATGACATAAGTATACTAGATAAAGAAAAAGGAATAACACACAATATCTGTGGAGAGATAAAATCCAATTTTGAACCAATTTTAGTAGACGGAAAGATATATGCTTTGACCTATCATAATGCACCAAAAGGCAAAGTAGTAAAAATTGATCAAAATAATTCTTTACCAGAAAATTGGGAGGAAATAGTAAGTGAGGGAGAAGACAAAATAAGTTCAATACTCTATTTTAATGAAAAACTTCTTGTGACAAAAGTACACAATGCTTATCATCAAGTGTCAGTACACGACAAAGATGGGAAAAAAAGGTATGATGTTGATATTCCACCTTATGCATATATTTTGGGAATGAGTGGAGAACCAAACACAGATAACGTTATTATTCGCCTCTATTCATTTATTCTTCCCATATCTATGTGGAAATTGGAACTCACTAAGAACGAAGTTACACCCATTTTTATACCTGATTTAGGAGTAAATTTTGATGATTATGAAGTAGATCAACAATGGTGTAATTCGAAAGATGGAACTAAACTTCCTTTCTTTATAATAAAAAAGAAAGATACTGAACTATCTAAAGAAACTCCAGCATGTATTAATGGTTATGGAGGATTTAACATTGCTTATCTCCCAAACTTTTATCCTGATAATTTACCTTTCCTAAATAGAGGGGGAATATTCATTCATGCGATTTTAAGAGGAGGAGGAGAATTTGGCACAAAATGGTATGAAGAAGGGAAAAAAGAAAAACGACAAAACGTTTTTGATGATTTTTATGCTATTTCCGAGTGGTTAATAGATAACAATTATACTTCTTCAGAAAAACTACTTGCTTATGGGAGAAGTAATGGAGGATTATTAGTAGGTGTAGCTCTAACACAACGACCAGAGTTGTATAAAGCAATAGTGAGTGCTGTTCCAATTTTAGATATGTTACGATATCAACACTTCTTGTCAGGTAGTTATTGGAAATTCGAGTATGGTTGCTCAGAAGTTGAAGAAGAGTTTAACTATCTGCTGAAATATTCTCCTTATCATAATGTGAAAGAAGGGATAAGATATCCATCAGCATTTTTCACAACCGCCAAAAACGATACAAGGGTTCATCCTATGCATGCTATTAAGATGACTGCATTAATGCAAAGCGTAGAAAAAACTAATCCTATCCTCTTAAACATAGAGCTTGACGCAGGACATGGAATAGGTAAACCGTTAGAGAAAAAAATTAGAGAAGAAGCATTAAGGTTAGCCTTTATTTTGTGGCAACTAGAAATGGATTAATAACACAAAAATGAAGTTATTAATCTCTTTTACAATGATTTGAGTGAGTTCTTTTTACTTATTTTTTTGAAAGTTGCACAATTATACAATGCAAAGAATAAAAAGCACTCAATCTTACTTTCAGAAGCAAAGTAAAAAAACTACTATTTGAAGAAAAGGTTTAATGAAAAAATTATGAGGTTCCTTCTTTCAGTTTGATTTTTTCTAATGAAGCCTTAGTTAAGCGTGAGTTTTGACAGGCAAAAAGTATATGATAGATCCAAATGAGTATACCAACAACAATAAGAAAAATAGCAAAAGGGTAAAAGATAGTTTCAGGAAGCGGAACAAATTGGAAAAAGAATAGTAAAACAAAAAGATATATTGCAGCTACCATTGTACCTAATAACCAACTCACCTGTAATCTCTTTTTGAAGGTTTCTTTTAGTATTTCAAAGAATTCATCAGGAATAATAGAAAGATCATCAAGTAAGTGAGAATAACTGTTCTTTATGTCTTTTTCAATATTAGTAAGAACCAACCTACTCCAAGTAAGAATAATGAAAGATAGGAGTAAAATCAAGAATACTGTGCTTAAGTTGCTTGTATTTGAAAATAACTTATTTATCTCTGCAGTAGTCATGAAAATCGAAAGAATACCATGTCTCGTAAGACTAATAAGAAAGAAACTAAGAAAAACGATACTAAGTCCTATAGTTAAACTAATATTCTGCAACATAGAGTAAAACTGATGCCTAGTTTCATCTAAAGGATTTTTAACTAACTCAAGTTTTATAATCGATTTTAGAGCTTTTCTTTTAACTATTCTAGAGGGGAATGTATGCATCATCAAAGGACCACCAAATAGGAGAATACCTACCATACCGATTAAATAAAAAAAGGGTTTATGCATAGACTTAACTTCAACAAGAGCAAAAAAGCGCATCAATACAAAAGTTATGACTATACCGATGATATGAGCTCCAAGTGCAACCAATATTGCATAAATTATATTCCTATTTTCTTTTTTTAGAATACCTCTCTTGTCATTTCTGTTTAAACTAATATCTAAGGTCATTGTAAGTGCACCCATCAAATCTGTTGTCCAGTTTAGTTAGTTCCAAGTAATATAGACAGATATATAAATTTTATTACAAAAGATTATTAATTTGTAGCAAATGAAGAATTAAATTTGTAAAAGTAATAATCTGTATTGTAAATACAATATTTTAACAAGGCATAATTATTACATAGAATATAAGGGGATGTGTATAGAACATTCATGTCACTTAATGAAAGTTACCACAAGAATTATAGAATAGTACATTCAGATATATTTAAATATCATTAGATAATCAGTACTTCCGAATTAAGGTAAAATTTATGGGTTGAAATGCCGACAATAATAATA
>CAZEQQ010000285.1:0-4195 GCA_964514425.1 uncultured archaeon | reverse complement strand
TTAGAAGAATGTGGAAAGAAAGGAATACAAAATGTTATCATTACAACAGGTGGTTTTTCAGAAATTGGAGAAGAAGGAATAAAACTTCAACAACAACTTTACGATATCATGAAAGAGTATTCTATAAATGTTGTTGGACCTAATTGTCTCGGTCTTTATGCTCCTAGTTTAGGTTATGATACGATGTTTTTACCTGAAACTAAATTAAAAAGACCAAAACCTGGAAAAATCTCTATTTCCACTCAATCAGGAGCCTTTGGAGCCGCTTTTGTAGATCAATTGTCAAGATTAGGAAGCGGAAAATGGGTGGCAAAATCCATATCTTATGGAAATGCTAGTGATGTTAATGAAGCAGATTGTATTGAATATCTTGGACAAGATGAACAAACGAAAATGATTTTGATCTATATTGAAGATTTCAAAAATGGAAGAAAATTCATGGATTTAGCAAAAAAAGTCTCTTTAAATAAACCAATTATGGGAATAAAAGCCAACCGTACGGAAACAGGTGCAAAAGCTGGTGCTTCTCATACTGCAGCTCTATCTTCCGACGACGCTATAGTAGACGATTTATTGAAAGAAGCTGGAATTTTAAGAGTAATAACTTGGGATGAATTAGAAGATTGTGTTTTAGCTTTTGGAACACAACCTAAGCCAAAAGGAAAGAGAGTGGCAATAATTACTGACGGTGGGGGTGCAGGCGTAATGGCTTCGGATATGGTTTCTGATTGTGAATTAGAGTTAGCTACATTCTCTCCTGAAGCACAGAAGAAGTTGGATTCAATATTTCCAATTTTCTATGCCACTGGAAATCCTATAGACTTAACGGGTTCCTCAACAGCAGAAGATTATAGGAAAGCATTTGAGATAGTGTATAATGACCCTAATGTTGATTCTGTTGTCAATATTTGTATTCCATGTATTCCCGGATTAGATATAGACGAATACGTTGCAATAACTAAAGAATACGCAAAAAAAGGTGAGAAACCTTTTATTACCGCTTTAGTTGGTGGTGCAGAAGCAGATTATGCTTTCAACGAACTACTCAAAGAAGATATTCCTGTGTTTAGAAGTCCAGGAAGAGCAATACGCGCTATTGGAATGCTTACTACATACTCCGAGTTTCTAAAACATAATGGAGTCTCATTAGATTAAGGAGGATTAGAAATGAACACGATAACAACTATATTTGAAACAATAAAAAATGAAAAAAGAACTGCATTATTGGAACATGAGGCAAAAGAAATTCTCAAAGAGATGCAAATTCCTCTCCCTCCTTCTAAATTAGCACAAAATGAAGACGAAGCTATAGAAGCAGCAAAAAATTTTGGCTTTCCCGTCGTAATGAAAGTAATGAGCCCTCAAGTCTTACATAAAACAGATTCAAAAGCTGTAATAATAAATATTCAAACAGAAGACGAAGTAAAAGCAGTTTTTGAAGATTTCAAGAAACGATTTGAGAATGTTAGTGTTGCTGGAATTTTAGTTGAGAAAATGGTTAAACCTGGAATAGAACTAATAGTAGGCTCACAGATAGATAAAACGTTTGGACCAGTAATATTAGTAGGTCCAGGTGGTGTTTTTGTTGAAGCATTGAAAGATGTTGTGTTTCGAATGTGTCCCACAACAAAAGATGCAGCTTTAAACGCTATAAATGAAATAAAAACACAAAAACTATTTGATGGCTTTAGAGGAATGGCAAAGGTTGATAAAGATAAATTAGCTGATTTGATAGTAAAATTATCTGAATTAGCATGGCAATATAAGGACTATATCGCTGAAATGGACATTAATCCAATTATAGCTAATGAAGATGGTCTTTATCCCGTAGATGCTAGAATTATTTTAGTTTAACTTTTTCTATTATTTTCCCCCTTTCTTTTTTTTGTACTCTTCAAAATTATATTGGACAAGAATAAATTGAACGTTTACGCTATTCTTATATCATATTTTCTGTCAACTTTAATCTCTCCACCATAGGATTTATACATATAGAAAGGATTGTCAACTTCTTTTCCCTCTTTGGTAAACAAGATGTGTTGAAAACTAGTACCATGCAAATATCCCCATAAAGGATCCATAGTGATCCAACCTTGTTTAGAAAAAAACTCTGTCCAAGCATGTCCCTCAAGTTTTCCGTCAGTGTGCCAAATATACCCCGTACAGACTCTAGCAGGAATACCACATGCTCTAGCTAAAGTGACAAATAAGTCGCTAAATTCAGAGCAGTCCCCTTCTTTAGTTCTCAAAATTTCTAAAGCAGAAAACCTTTGCTCGTTAACTTTATAAGTAAAGGACTGATTCACGAATTCAAAAATTAATCTTATTATGTTATAAATGTCTTTTTGGCCTTCTAAAATCAAATTAGCTATCCTTACAATTGATGGATCTTTTACTGGCCATAAAATAGTATTGGATAAAAATAAAGTACCAACAGAACCCGGTTCTGTTACAGATTTAATGAAATCTAAAGTACCGTAATCGCTGTAAAGTGAATAGGGTTTCCTTTTTATTAGATATTCGATGATTATTTCAGAACTTTCTCCCGTTCTTAAAATGTCAATAGAGTAATTTGACCATGTATTTCCATCACTATCTTGATTCAAAACGACATTGTTACTGGTTCTTATCGTTACTTCTTGATTCGTGTCATTTCGAGGAGAAATAAATTTTATTTCAATGTTGGTAGCATTTTGTGGACTAATATTTTTAAGAGTATATCTCTCTCGCCAAATAATTTCTGGTATAGACGCATTTTTGTTGAAATATTCGATTCTTATTGTTTTATCTTTTTTTGCATGGCTTACAATGGATTTGTAATTCTTTAGAGGTTCTATGACAACCCTTTTCCCAACTATTTTAGAGTTACCAATAGCCGAAATAAAGAAAGGTTTTGTGTTAAGAAAATGGATATCACTTATGTTTTCTTTTCCCCAATCAATGATTTTTAAATCTCCAAGTTTTTTGACAATAATTTCATCAATTAGCATAGAAAGTTCTGATGCATGTACTTCGCCAGGTTTCAAGGGTTTCCGATAACTATACTCGATAGTAGTTGAAGTAAGATCGTTATGGATGATAGCAGTTTTTAGTTCTCCGCACTTATCTCGGACTACAGCTTTTTTTATTGGTAAGTCTGTAGAAAAGGTTTCTCCTATTATTGTGTTCATTCCGGTATTTCTAATGGCTCGTCGTTGTTTAACAAAAATTTCTTCATCAGTTAAAACCAAAGTAGTTTCCTTTGCTTCGTTTCTATTCATGGACACAAGATTATAATAAAGAATCTCACCTAAAAATCTTCCTTTGATGGAAGCAAAAAGTGGTTTTACAACTCAGAACTAGCACGATCAACTAAATCATTAATAATTCTGAAATTGTGTATTCCATTCTTTATGTCTTTCAAATAGATTACCATTCGGTTCCTATCTGTTAACATAGACGTTAAATCTTTCTTTTCAAGATGCATTTCTCCTCTTGATGGAATGAGAAGTTTAATTGTAGCAAGTTCTAATGATTTTTGTATTAATCTTTCATAATATGTTACACCTTCGATTTTTGAAAGAGGAATTATCTCTGACTTGATATTTTTAGAACCACAAGAATACTCTAACCTATCTCTATAAAATAAGAACTTTGTTTTCTTATATTCAAAGTAACGAAAAATATATTCTAGTAAAATATAAATCAAAGAAGAAACTATGAAAACAGTCAAAAATGGCATCAAAATCATATCAGGCAATCTATTCACTTCTTGAAGATATGCAAGTATTAGTCCCCCAATTAATACGCCAACTAACAAACCAAAGAATAATGATAGAAGTACCGTTCTTCCTATGTTGCTTCTTAATGAGAAGTGGGGCTGTAAATATAGTACTGGCTGATTTTCCAGCGTTTTTGCTAAAATACCTTCAATAAACTCATTATTATCTTCAACGTCTGGAACTGAATATTTAGATCCTTTAAATATCTTGGTTATTAAAACACCTTTAAACTGTTTGTTTTCTGGACCTAAAAACTTCTTACAATTTGAACAAAATTTTGCTCGTAATTTATTAGTAGTTTTACAATATGGACATTCCATTAATCTCTAAATGTTCCTTATGTCTCATGAATATATATGTTATTGTGTATCAAACACGAAAAATATAAACTTAAATTGAAAAAAGAGAACTGTTTCAATCTAAAAATAACGGAA
>CAZEQQ010000284.1:0-4208 GCA_964514425.1 uncultured archaeon | reverse complement strand
TAACACTAAATTATACTTCCATGTCTACTAAGATTTAATATCGAACATTTAAAAAGATTTAAGTTATAATTTACGTTAATCAACCTATGAAGTTATTATTTATTATTCTCGATGGGTTAGGAGACCGTCCTCACCAGGTATTAGAAGGCTATACCCCTTTAGAAGCAGCACACACACCTAACATGGATAAACTTGCTGCATCAGGTATGACAGGTTTAATCGATGTTATTCAATCAGGTATCGTTCCGGGTAGTGATACTGCACATATGGCACTCTTTGGTATTGATCCCTATTCTTATTATACAGGACGAGGCCCGTTTGAAGCTGCAGGATTATCTTTGGATGTTTTACCAGGAGATATAGCTTTTCGAGCTAACTTTTCTACACTCTCTGAAGACGGGTTAATTACAGATCGACGTGCAGGAAGGATAAAAGAAGGCACTAAAGAATTAGAAGAGATTTTACAAAATACTATCATAGAGGGCGTAGAAATTATTTTTAAAGCTGGTGTTGAACACCGTGCTGCGCTAATTCTTAGAGGTGAAGGATTAAGTGACAAAGTGGAAGGAAATGACCCTAAAAAAGAAGGGAAAGCGCCATATTCTTTCAAACCTCTTAATGATTCTGAAGAAGCTTTAAAGACTGCTCGAATATTGACAGAGTTTGCAAAACAATCGAACAAGCTTTTAAATGCTGCACATATTAATAAAGAGAGAAAAATATCTGGTTTACCTTTAGCCAATTATCTTCTTATTCGAGGGGCAGGTAAAGTACCTTCTATGCCCAACTTTGAAAAAGAATTTGGCTTAAAAGCTGTTTGTGTGGCGGGAGGAGGTTTATATAAAGGAGTAGCTAGAATGGCAGGAATGACAATAATTGAAGATAGAAGATTAACAGGTGGAGAAAATACTGATTTATCTGCTAAGTTTCAACTTGCTTTAGATTCTATGAAATCATATGATTTCATTTTTGTTCATGTTAAAGGAACAGATAATTTGGGTCACGATGGAAAAGCAAAAGAGAAAAAAGAATTTATTGAAAAGATAGATAAAGAGCTCTACAGGTTCTTGCCTGAAAGTCTACAAGAAGAAGTAGTAGTTATGATTACAGGAGATCATAGCACACCTTGTGTTTTTAAGGAACATTCTGCTGACCCTGTTCCAGTTTTAATCTATGCGCCAAATTGTAGAAAAGATGATGTAACTGAATTTGGTGAGCGTTATGTCGCCAAAGGCATTTTAGGTAAATTCCAAGGAAAGAACTTAATGGGTATTCTTCTTAACGAGATGGGCATCTTACGAAAATATGGTGCTTAACATATTAAAATCGGAGAGAAAATCCCCTCTCTCTCAAACTTTTTATATTTTTTAAAAAAATTGTTTTGATTATATGTTAAAGAAAGATTCTCAACTTTTTCTTCAGTTTACGAAGTATCTACCTTATTTACTTCTTCTTTTAGCCATTATTGCGGTTTCAGTTGCAGCAGTTATAGTTGTCCTTATACAACGATACAATATGCCTTCTGAAGTTATAGCAATGTATCGAACTTTTTTTGCAGGTATGGGGGCACTACTTCTTTCTTTTATTAACAAAAAACACAAATGGATTGGTAAAAAATCTACTTTGAAGTCCCTTCATTGGGTATTTTTAGCAGGATTGTTTTTAGCTATTCACTTTGCTACTTGGTTTTTATCTCTTGAATATGTTTCTGTTGCTATTTCGACAACATTTGTTGATACTGTGCCAATTTTTATGGCTATTTTTGGGTTTTTACTTTTCAAAGAAAAAATCAATGTTATAGGGATAACAGGGATTATTATTACAATTATAGGAGGTGTTCTTCTTGCCTTTAGTGCTAATGATGCCACTAATTCTTATGCTTTTGATCAATCGAGTATAATTGGAATCATCCTTGCAATTATAGGGGCCTTAACTGTTACTTTTTATTTTTTGATTGGAAAAAAGGTTCTTAGAGATTCTCCTTTATGGCCATATTTTGGTTTAGTTAATATTTCTGCTGCATTTTCATTATTAGTTTATAACATTATAAGGGGTTACCCTCTTTTTCACTATTCTTTTATTGCGTTCCTTTTAGTTGGATTAATGGCTTTAGGCCCTTCATTGATTGGACACGCTACATATAATTATTCTTTACGTCGCATTCCGGCTTTTATCATTGGAACTATAATTGTAGCAGAGCCAATTGGCGCAACGATTTTAGGAATTTTTATTCTTGGTCAAATTCCATCTGTTACTGTTATCTTCTTTGCTTTAATTATATTGTTGGGGATTGCTTTAACTTCAATCTCAAAAATTTTAGAGAAAAATTGGAAAAAAAGATTAGAGAAAAAGGAGATAGAAGGAAAAGAAGAATGAGTAGTTTTATACCCTATTTTCTTTTAACAACTCTTCTAACCTATTCATTGCATCTTCAATTTCAGCTAGTGTGGGTAAGTAAACCATTCTAAAACAGTTTTCTCCACTAGGACCAAAACCAGAACCAAAAACTGTCAAAACATGTTTCTGTTGGAGATAATCGTAGACAAATTCTTTATCATCTTTCCATTTGTATAGGCTTAAATCAATGTGAGGGAAGATATAAAATGCTGCTTTTGGTTTATATACCGAAATTCCTTCCATTTCTACTAATCTACTATACATTAAGTCTCTTCTTTCTTTTAATGTGTGTATAACATCAGGAAGGAAAGAATTCAAATCTTGCTTTAAAGCTTCAGTACCAGCTTTCTGTAAAGGAGTTGATGCGCAAAGTCTTAATCTTGTTAATTTGTTTATACCTTCCCAAGGTTCAGCTATTTTTCCTTCAGGATCATGAATATAGGTATAGCCTAATCTCCATCCAGGAGCTAAAAAGACTTTACTAAAACCATTGTAGGTGATTACAGGAACATCTTTTGCAATTTTACTCGTTGCAATATGTTTTTCTCCTTCGTCTAAAATCATGTAGTCATAGGTTTCATCAGAAGCGATACAAGCATCGTATTCGCCTACAACATCTATTATTTCTTTTATTACTTTCTCAGGATAAACAGATCCTGTTGGATTATTTGGTGTGTTAAGAATGACTATTTTTGTTTTATCGTTCATCATTTTTCTTATATCATCTATATCAGGATACCAATTATTCTCAACTACTGTTTTGTAGTATTTGTCATCAATATCAAATATTTGTGCATTTCCAGAATAGGAAGGATAATGAGCACCAGGTATAAGGACTCTATCACCGGGATTGGTTAAAGCCATAAAAGTCATTTGTATCCCTTCACTCACACCTGCAGTTACTATTATATCGTCAGGGGAGATATTTAATCCATGTTTTTTATTTTCATAATTTGCAATTTCATCTCTAAATTCTTTTATTCCGTTTGAAGCAGCATAATAGTTATAATTTCCTTCTTCTGCATATTTTAATGGTTCAGTAAGGATTTTGGGTGTTTTAAATCCATAAGGGATAGGATCGCCAATATTTAGTTTAATTACTTTATGCCCTTCGGCTTCTACTTTAGCTGCTACAGCTAAAACATCACGAATTGCATATTGGAAGTTTTTTGTTCGGTCAGATATTTTCATTTTTTCAGCCTCTTGTACTCTTAGAATTACAAAAGTATTTATTCAAATAAATATATTGGTAAATACTTGACATGTCCATTTCCAAAAAGAATGAGCATAATCTATTTATACTTATTATCCTCTAAATGTCCTAGATATTACATCTATTTTAAAAGTATAATTTGTTCTTTTTATAGTAAATGTCTCCAAGTGCTAATTGTAACCTCTGCTCAAATACTGCACAATATTATTGTACGACTTGTAAGAAAAAGTTGTGTAAAGACCATATTGTGTTAGTTAACACAGTTTTTTACTGTGACTGCTGTGAGATAGAATGTTTTGGAGAAAATTGTCATTCTTGCGGTAACAGAGCAACTTTCAAAGGTTACAAAGAGACAAAAATTTGCGTGTATTGTAAATCCCCTGATGTTATTGATGGAACACTATACCATAGGCAAATGCCTCAAAAGATCTATGAATCTTTTGAACAATTACTAAATAAAATGCCCAAACTGCGTGTTCTAACGGATCAATATGATGGATTAGTAAAAGTTGTTTATTCAGCAAGGAAATCGAAAATTAAGATCTTTCCTGAGATTGAAGAAGAATTATCTATGCTTCGCTGTAAAATTGCTAATTTT